>NZ_JBEOXS010000014.1:0-151061 GCF_040296705.1 Streptomyces sp. NPDC002055 | reverse complement strand
CGCCGTCCCGCTGCCGCGCCGGCTCACCGCATGGGAGCTGGAGCGGCTCCGGGCCCGCCTTCCGCTCACCCACCTCGCCCCCGCGCCCAGCACCACCGATCACCAGAAACGGAGCCCCTCCATGACCTCCAGAAGAGCGCCGCGCGCCCCGCCCCCGCCCGCTCCCACCGTCTGGAACCACCATGTCCAACAAGCCCCAGGCCGAAGCCACCACGGCCAGCGTGAAATTTCCGCACCGCTCGCGGCGCGGCATCCTGCTCGGCCTGACCGCCTCGCAACTGATCGTCGTCAGCCTCACCGGCCTTCTCCTGCTCGCCGTGATCCTCACCCGCGGCGTGGTCGGCGCCCTCGAACTCATTCCGGTCTGGGCGGCCATCGCCCTCCTCGTCTTCGTCCGCTACCGAGGCCGCGCCCTGGCCGACTGGGCTCCGATCATCACCCGGTACGTCCTGCGCCGGATGCGGGGCCAGTTGATCTGGCTCACCCGGCCGTCCCGCCGCCCGGTCCGCGAAGGGCTGCTCCACCTGCCCGGCACAGCGGCGAGCCTGCGTGTGGTCACTGCGCCCGACCGCCGATACGGCGCGGTCCACAACCCCCACACCGGCACCCTGACCGCCGTCGTCAAGGTCTCCTCCCGCGCCTACGCGCTGCTCGACCCGGGCACCCAGAACGCCAACGTCAACGGATGGGGACGCGCGCTGGCCGCGCTCGCCCGCACGGGCCAGGTCGCCCGGATCCAGGTGATCGAGCGCACCGTCCCGGACTCTGGTGACGCGCTGCGCCGGTACTGGGAGGAGCACGGCCAGCCCCATGCCCCCGTGGCCGGTGCGATCTACAGCGAGCTGATCCAGAGCGCCGGCCCGGCTGCGGCACCGCACGAGGCTTACGTCGCGGTGTCCCTGGACGCCAAAGCCGCACGGCGGCTGATCAACCAGGCCGGTGGCGGCCTCACCGGGTCCTTCAGCGTCCTGGCGCAACTGACCGCGACCTTCGATCAGGCCGCGCGAACCGCCGGGCTCAACCCCACCGGCTGGCTCACCGCCCGCGAGATCGCGGCCGTCGTGCGAACCGCGTACGACCCCAAGGCCCTTGCACCGCTGGACCGTTGGTCCACCGCAGGACGTCCCGAGGCTGAGCCCGCTGCTGCCGGTCCGGTCGTGGTCGTCGAGAAGGCGGACCACATCATGACCGACTCGGCTGTCCACGCCACGTACTGGGTGGAGAACTGGCCCCGCATTGAAACGTCGGCGGGCTTCCTGCACCAGCTCCTGTTCACCGCCGGGGTCCGGCGCACGCTGTCGCTGTCGTACGAGCCCAAGGGACTGGACGCCGCCCTGCGCGACGTCCAGCGCAAGAAGTCCAGCGTGATAGCCGACGCCGCCGAGCGAGCCCGACGGGGTCAGGTCGACTCCGAGGCGGACTCGATCGAGTACCAGGACATCAAGTCCCGGGAGCGCCAGCTCATCGCGGGCCACGCGGATGTCGCCCTGACCGGCCTGCTGACCATCTCGGCCGACTCCGAGGAGGAACTCCGCTCCGCCTGCGCCGTCCTGGAGACTGCGGCCGTCGGCGCCCAACTCGACCTCCGGCCGCTCACCTGGCAGCAGGCCGAAGCGTTCACCGTCGCCGCCATGCCGCTCGCCCTCGCCGCCTGATGCCGGCCCTCCTTCCCCCCGAAAGAGCACCCCATGTCCCGCACCGCCAGCCCGCCCGCGCAGGACTTCGTGCCCTTCGCCACCGCCGCGCTCGACTTCCACCGCGCGCTCAACATTCCGGGCGGTCCCCTCGTCACCACCCGCGCCGAGCTGGACACCCTGCACGCCCACCTCGTCTCACTGCACGGCCTGCTCGACGCCCACGCCGCCCGCACCGGCCAGCTCGTGCCGGCCGAAGGCGACCAGCTCCGCGCCACCCGCACCCGGATCTGGCAGGCCGCCGACCACGTCCACGCCGCGTACCACGCGGCACCCCGCCCGGACGCCGGCGAGGTGCCCGAGCGCGAGGCGTGCCAGGCGGGCCTGCCCGAGGGGGCGCCAGAGCTGACCATCTGCCAGCGCCACCAACGCACCGCGCACCTGGTGCGCCGCCGCACCACCCCGGCCGACCTGCACTCGCCGTTCACCGGTCTCGTCCGCCGCTGACCCCGCCTTCCTTCTGGAGAAACGTTCATGCCCCGCACCCGCGCCAGCGCCTCCCACCTGTTCGTCCCCCGCAAGGCATCACGCGCCGAGCAGCGAGCCGCCCGCGCCGGTTTCGCCGAGGCCCGCCGCCAAGCCCGCCTCGCAGGAGCCCCGCCGAAGCACCGCGCCGAGGAGCACCTCGACCCGGAACTGCGTCCGACCTACCCGCCGTCCGGACGTCCCGGTTCCTCCTCGGCTCGGGGCGGCAAGCTCAGCCTCCCCGCCCACCGCATGACCACAGCCACTGTCAGCGGCGCCTATCCGTTTCTCGCGGAGGGCGGCCTGGGCGCCGAAGGGATCTTCATCGGACGGGACGTGCACGCGGAGGCGGCGTTCTGCTACGACCCGTTCTCGCTGTACAGCAGCGGGCGGATCGAGGGTTTCACGAATCCGAACGCCGTCCTGGCCGGGATCATCGGCATGGGCAAGTCCGCGCTGGCCAAGTCGATAGCCACCCGGGCGATTGCCCATGGCTACCGGGTCTACGTTCCCTGCGACCCCAAGGGGGAGTGGACGGCCGTCGCTCAGGCCCTCGGCGGCTACAGCATCGCGCTCGGGCCGGGGCTCCCGGGTCGGCTGAACCCGCTGGATGCTCCGGCCCGGCCCGCTTCGGTGAGCGAGGGCGACTGGTCGACCGAGGTTCGAAAGCGCCGCCTCCTTCTCCTGGCGGGCCTGGCGCGCACCGTACTGAAGCGCGATCTCCTGCCGATGGAGCACACCGCCCTGGACCTCGCTCTCGACCTGGTCGTCGCCGAGGCCGACGCCAGCGGCACGGTGCCGCTGCTCGGCGAGATCGCGCACGCCCTCGGCTCGCCCGAGCGCCTCGACCGAGCCCTCGGCGACCAGGCCGGACACATGGGGCCCGGCGCACAGGACCTCGCGCACGCCCTTCGCCGACTGGTGCACGGCGACCTGAGCGGCATGTTCGACGCCCCCTCGACGGTGGCCTTCGACCCGACCACCCCGATGCTGTCCATCGACCTCTCCCGCCTCGGCGGGTCCGGTGACGACACCGCCTTGGTGCTCGCGATGACCTGCGCTTCCGCGTGGATGGAGTCAGCCCTCGCCGACCCGGACGGCGGCAGGCGCTGGGTGATCTACGACGAGGCGTGGCGGGTGATGCGGCACGTCGGCCTGCTGGAGCGCATGCAGTCGCAGTGGAAGCTCTCTCGCGGGCTTGGCATCGCGAACCTGATGGTCATCCACCGCCTCAGCGACCTGCTCAGCGCAGGCGATGCCGGCTCGCGCGGCCGAGTGCTGGCCGAGGGTCTGCTGGCCGACTGCTCCACCCGCATCATCTACCGGCAGGAACCCGACCAGCTCGCTGCTGCCGCTTCCCTGCTCGGCCTGACCGGCGTCGAGACCCAGGCCGTGTCCGCCCTGACCAAGGGCCGGGGCCTGTGGAAGGTCGCGGGTCGGAGCTTCATCACCCAGCACATCCTGCACCCCGCCGAGCGAGAGCTGTTCGACACCGACGCCCGAATGTCGGCCTAGCTCAACTAGCCGACACTTAAACGGAGTTGAACCATGCCGTCAACCGTACCGCGACCAGATGACCGAGTCCACGGGGGAGGTGCCTCCTCGCGCCTGAGTCCGCGCACCGCGGCACCGGCTAGCGACTGGATCGACCGCCTCGCCGCCGCCCGTCCCAAAGAGTTCGCCGAGCTGTTCCACGAGGCGCTCACGGACGACTTCGGCGCGGTGGCCCGGCTGCACCAGATGCTCGAAACCGCCTCGGAATGGTGCCGCACCCACGGAGCCCGGGGCAGCGCCTCCGAGTTGGACGCCCTGACCGGCCGCCTGACCGATCTCGGCGAGGAGCTGTACCTCGTGGGGGAGGGCCTGGGTCACGAGATCCACTTCCGCTCGCACCGAGCGGCAGCAGCGGCTCGTGTCTCCCCGGTCGTGTCAGGCAGTGGGCCTTCCGTTTGCCAGCAGAACCGGGTTGCTGCTCCCATTCCACCTTCCGCCATCCGCTCACTGCCGCGTTCGCGGTGAGCAGAGGCACAAGAACAGGATCCATCGTGCCCGAATCTCCCGCTCCCCATGAAGACCAGCCAGCGTCGGCCACCGATCACCTGGCGTGGCGGCAGCATGTCCCCGCGCTGGATTCTGCCGCCGCCGGCATCAGGCAGGCGTCCGACGCCTGGGATGCAATCTCGGACTCCTTCTGCGGAACCGACAACTGGCCCGTCGACGAGAAGGGCTATGCGGACGGCAAAGTGAAACGTGACGCCGAAGCGTGGAAACACGTCGAGGTCTTCCTCGCCCACGGCCCCGAGGTACTGGCCGGTGTCCGCGCCGCCGCCAGCGGTGCCGACTACGTCGAGGGGCCGATCAGCGAGGACCTTCGGCGGCTACGCGGAATCGACACCACCCTGGAACGAGCAGGCCAGATCCGGCACGAGTGGGATCAGGTCATGGCGCTCATGGACGCCTGCCTCCCCGGCTCGCTGGAGATCTACGCGAGCGAGGCGCAGGAGATCCGCAACTCCGAAGGCTGGCACTACGCGGACGAGTTGTCCTTCCAAGGCCCGGCGCTCGCTCGGGCTGGCGACTACTTGGCCAGCCGGGAAGACCCAGACCAACCTTCGCAGGCCCAACGTGCCCATGCGGCCCTCGCTCGGTCCACATCAGGCAACCGCGGGGCCCCACCCGCTTCGCCACCTGCACCGCCCGTATCGAATCCGGCGGCCCCGCGTCGTTCCCGCTGACGCCTCTAGCACCGAATCTCGGCGGTACCAAACCGGCCAGTCGTCGGATCCTCATGGAACGCCGCTATCCCCATCGCCCCAGCACCTGCGGCTCGCGTCGTCGGCTGCTGGGGCACTCCGCCATGGAGAAGCCCCATGCACCCCGACCAGTCCTTGGTCTCCCTCCGACGGGAGGTCACAGCCGTCACCGCACGCACCAGCACTCCTCTTCCTCTGCACTCCACTGCCAGCGCCCCGGAACGGGAGCACGGGTACGGACACCTCACCGTTCCCCTTCGGCAGCGTGACCTGGAGTGCACCGTCGAGTACGGCCTCAGCGACTTCATCGTCCACGTTGCGCTCCCTGACGGTAGTTCGTTGATCATCTCGCCACCCCAGGAGCCGTCGACCGACCATCCACCCGGACATCCCGAGAGCTGGCTGGTGACCCGCGGGCATCCCGACGACTCCACAGTCCACGAAGTGATCTACGACTCGGAGCCCAACGGTCCCCACGCCCGGCACGGCGGCAGTGTCCCGAAGCTGCTCGCCGCCGTCGACGCGCGTCTTGATCAGCTCGACGTGCCTCCACGGCCGGGATCTGCCTCGGCGCGCGTGACTGCTGCTCTCGCGCTCTCGCCGACCGCTCAGCGCACGAGCCCAGCACCACTGCCAGCGGCTTCGGCCGTGCGCCCCGCGCTGCCGCCCGCCCGTCCCCCGTCCGTACCCGGTCGCTGACCGTTTCCCGCCTCGGAGTGCGCCATGCCCCGCACCAGCAGAACCATCCCGGCCCTCGACCGACTCTGCCCCCGAGCTTGCACCGGATGGATCAGCCATGCCCACCCACTACGACTCGCTTCCCGACATCGCCGTCGGCCGCCACCCCGACTACGGCATCGTCGCTGCGAACCCGAAACAACTTGCCGCCAGCACCTGGATGTTGAAGGGCTTCGACTTTCACCCGATCCCGGATCAGCCGACGCTGTACGCACTGGCCGACCAGCAGCGTGACGGACAGGGCCGCGCCACCCGGGCAGTCGCACTGCTACGCAAGGCCGGCTACCAGGTCGACGTCGATACCGCGTTCGACCCCTCGCTGGCCTCCGGTGCGGCTCCCACCCCTAACCGGCCCCCGCGCATAGATCCCGACGTCGCGTTCGCCGAACATCCGCGGCTCGGCATCGTCGCGGCCACCAGCGACCATTCCTCCGCGCTCGGCGGCCGACTCATCCTGGAGGAACACGGCTGGCGGCTGAACCCGGACCTGGATATCTACACGCTGCCCATCGCCGCCGACCGCAGCGAGGCACTGGAGAAGGTCGCCAGCGCCACGGTGTCGATGCACCGATCCGATCTCCAGGTGGCGGTGCAACCCCGTCTCGCCCAGGACGTAGCAGCGCGCCGCCCTCCTGCACCCGCGACGGCCGCGCGCCACGAGCGCAATCAGGGCATCACCACGCACAAGTTCCCCGTGAGCGCCGCCGCGCTCGCCGCCAGCCCAGCCCGCGCCGGCCTCCCAGGCAAGGCGCCGGTCCCCGCTCCCGCCGCCTCCGCTCCTGCGGCCCGGCCGGTCGACCCGCGCATCGCGTTCTCCCGCAGTCGCTGAGTGGTGGATCGACCAGCGCTCCTCCGAACCCGACGACCTCGCCGAGCTGCTCCAAGCAGCCGCCGAAGCCGATCGGCCGACCGAGAACCCCCACTTCTGACCGCCCGGTGCCCCGCCGAGGCGGGGCACCGACTCCCCTGTCAAGGACCTTGATACCCCATGCCCGAGTACCCCCTGCGCTGCGATGTGCGGCGCACCGAGAGCACCACAGACCTCCTCGGCCGCCTCCACCGCAGCGAGCCAGGCTTCGCCCCCTACCTGCTCACCGCCTGGTCCCCGGAGCTGACCGCCCAAGAGACCGTCGTCCTGCCGCACCTGGCACTGCTGCTCGATGAACCGGTCGCGCTACGGAAGCCGCGGACCGGTCACACCGCGTCGCGGCGGCTCACCTGGCACTGCGCCATCCGAAACACCACCGGCGTGGAACTCGACGACGACGACTGGTTCGAGCTGACGCGCGAGGTCCTCGACGCCACGGGCATAGAGCCGGAAGCCGACCCGGCGGCCTGCCGGTGGGCGGCCATGCGCAACCAGGCCAACGGGCTCGACATCGTCGCGACCGTCATCCGCCAGGACGGCCGCTGGGCCCGCCTGCACAACGACGCCTACTTCGCCCGCGCCGCCTGTGCGAACTTCACCTACGACCACGGCCTCGACGCCCCGGGGTGAGCGGCGGCGTCTACCAGTGATCTCCGGCCGCGCCAAATCGCGGATCCTGCGGATCCTCTCTCCCTGACAGCCCGAAGACCGGGCTCCTCTTCACCACTCCCCTTCGAGGTAGACGCCGTGATCGCCCACCTGCAGCGCGCCAGCAACACCGCCGGCCTGCTCTCGTACCTGTACGGGCCGGGCGAACGCGGTAACCACACCAGTCCCCGGCTGATCGCGGGCGACGGCCACGGAGCCCCGATCGACCTGCTCGCCGAGTCTGGCTCGCTGCCGTACTTGGCCCGTGCCCTCGACGCTCCCGTCGAACGCCTCGGGGCCCGCGCACCCGAACGGCCGGTATGGATCTGCTCGGTCCGCTCCGACCCTCGCCGACCGGACCTCACCGCCGCCCAGTGGGCCACGGTCGCCCGCCGCCTCGTGGCCGTCACCGGCATCGCCCCAGAAGGCGATCCGGACGCCTGCCGGTGGATCGCCCTGCGCAACCAGCCCCGGCAGGTGCACGTCGTGGCCACCCTCGCTCGTGAGGACGGCAGCCTCCACAACGCCTACCGCGACGCCTTCCGCCTCCAAACCGAGTGCCACCGCCTCGCCGCCGAGCTGGGCCATCTGCCCATCGCTCCATACCCGACACCCCGCGCCCAGGAGACCCACGTGCCTGCCCCCTCCATCACCATCACCGCCGAGCCCAGCGGCAGCGTTTCGGCGAAGGGCGCCAGCGACGACCTTTCCGCCACGCTCCTCAAGCACGCCGGCTTCCAGCAGATCGAGGACTGGTACGGCCGACGCCATCGCCTGCCCACCACGACCCCGGCCGTTGATCGCGCGGCCATCGCCACCTATGCAGCCGAAATGCTTCGTGCCGCTCGCTACGGAGTCGACCTCGCCCCCTCCCTCGACTCCGGCCGCACGGCCACCCCGGCAAACCCGCTCGGGCCCTACACCGCCGGAGCGGAACTCCTTCGACTCACCGACCAGATCAGGTCTGCCGAGAACGGTGAGGGCCTTCGGCGGGCGGTCGACCACCTCCTTCATCCCGAACACGGGGCACTGGAGCGTGTCCGGGAAGCGCTGGAAGCGGCAGGCGAGCAGATCACAGACCTCGACGACGAGGCGTACCAGCTCGCCGACCGGTTCGGCTTCGCTGCCGAGTTCGTCAGCTCAGCGCAGTCGGAACTCTGGGATTCAGAGGCCGAGTTGAGCCGTCTCGGCCGCGCGCAGCAGCCCCAGGCCGAGACGCGAACGCACTCTCCGAGGCTCCCCGACCCCCGAAGCGCCGCTCTCGCCACATCGCCCGCAGCGGCTAAGGCCAAGGTCTCCTCGACCTTCGGTGCTGGGGCATCGGACGCCAGCGCGGCCGTACTTCCGTCGCAGGCCGCTGGCCCTCGGACGCGGTGACCCAGATGATCTCTTCCATCCCCCGGCCACCGGCGTCCTCTCCGCCCGAAGTCTGGCCGTCGCCCCTGGTCCGCAGTACCCGCGGCTGTATCAGGTGACCTGGCTCCGAGACGTCGGCGAGCGCGTCGTACGGCCGCCGGCGGACAACCTCGACACCAGCCGGGTCGGCTTCCTCATCGTCACCGCCGACAGCTCCGAAGCGGCCCAGGACTCTCTCTCGTGTCTCGCCGAAGCTCTGACACTGTCGGTCACCCCGTGAGCCTTCCACCGCCCTCCGCCGCCACAAGACCGGCATGGGGGCCTGCGTCCGTCCATCCGGGTGGGGAGCACGTCGGCCTCGTGCCCCCACCCGGCTCGGAAGTCCAGCACATGATCGAGGAGTAACCGTGCCCGAGTTCTACCCGAGCATCGGCGAGGCCGTCGGCGCTGCGATGCAGCACAACATCCGGCTCGCCCATGGCAGCGAAACACCGGACCTCGACAAGCCGCTGCAGGTCCGCCACCTGCCCCATCCGTCCTCCGACCCGTACTCCGTCCCCGGGATGATCGCCCGGCTCACCGAGACCGCGACGCCCAACGAGGTCGCCGGAATCATCGAAGAGGTCAACGGTGCACTGGTCGGCGCTCTCCCACAGCTGACCGAACTCGTCGCCGCTGCCGCCGACTGGACCCGCGTCCGTCTGACGTTCGACAACCCGAACCACAACCCCGCCTTCGAGACCTGGACGCGGCTGGCCGCCGCCCACGGCATGCTCCTGGACGTCCAAGAGCAGTTGGAGATGGCCGAGGACGGGATCGCCGCGTGCCCAGCCGAACTCTCCGATCCCAGGCACCACGAGATGGTCAACGTCCTGCGAACCAGGGAGCTGCTCAGCGATGTCCTCGGCGCTGGTCCGGTCGCCCCGGCCCCGCCGACCGCCGACGGCACTGCGGAAACGAATCGGCAGCGTGCTGCCCGTACCTCCTCGCCGAAGGCTGCCGCCCAGCGCACGCCGTCCCCGGCCAGCTCCGCAGACGCGGCGCCGAGCACTCCGCCGCCCCGAGCCCCTCGCACCCGATAGGCGCGACCGCCGACTCCCTTCCTGAACAGGAGCTTCCTCGATGACCAGCAGAAGAGCGCCGCGTGCCCCGCCCCCATCACTCGCCTGCGCTCAATTCCAGGACCCACCATGCCCGCACCGCGGACCAGCGCGCCCTCGACCACCACCGGGTCGGACGCGCTCCTCTACCTCCTCTTCGGCATACTCGGCATCGCGCTCGCCTTCGGTTCGCTGGCCTGGCTGAGCGGCGGTCTCACCAACTCCCTCTATGGGAAGGGGGCTTGGCCTCCGTTCAGGGCCACTGACGCACTGCTTCATCCCGATGTGCTGTGGCCGAACCTGAGCCCCACCGCCCTGCTGGTCAGCGCGCGGATCATCCCCGGCCTGCTGTCCGTCTGCCTCACCGTCCTCGGCCTGGTGCTGTGGATGCGGTTGCGCGGCGGCCCGAAGAACGGCCTCGCCCGGAAGGCCGACCTCGCTCCGCTGCTGGACAAGGAGATCACCGCCAAGGCCAGGAGCCTGCGGCCGTCCTTGAGCGGCCGGGAGTGTAAAAGAGGTCGCCCCTGCTGACCGCGGCATCCTTCTCGGCACCCTCTCTCCGGGACGGGCCAATGTCCGCGCGTCCTGGGAGGACGTGATCGTCGCGATCATGGCTCCGCGAAGCGGTAAAACCTCCGGACTCGCGATCCCCGCGATTCTCGCGGCGCCCGGCCCGGTCCTGCTCACCAGTAACAAGGCCGCGAACGACGCCTTCACCGCGACCGTGGACGCTCGCGCCGAGGTCGGCACGATCTGGACCCTCGACCCCCAGCAGATCGCCCACCACCCGCGCGAGATGTGGTGGGACATCCTGGCCGACGCCCGTGACCTGACCGGGGCGAAACGTTTGGCTGGCCACTTCGTCGCCGCCAGCGTGGACGAGTCGAACGGCTCCGACTTCTGGTCCACCGCCGCGAGCAACACGCTCGGCGCGCTGTTCCTCGCTGCCGCCAGCCACCGGCGCCCGATCACCGATGTCCTGGCCTGGCTCGCCTCCCCCGCCGACCGGACCCCGGTCGACCTGCTCACCGATGCCGGCCACGACGCGGTCGCCGCCCAGCTCCAGGGCACTGTCTCCGGCGCGACCGAGACCCGCGACGGCATCTATGAGACCGCGCGGCAGTACGCGAGCTGCCTGCTCGACCCGGACGTCGCAGCCTGGGTCACGCCCGCCAAAGACCTCCCCGAGTTCAAGCCCTTCGCCTTCGCCACGTCCCGCGACACCTTGTACCTCCTGAGCAAGGACGGCGGAGGCAGCGCGAGCGCGATCATCGCCGCAGCGGCCGACGCCATGATGCGCGCGGCCGTGGTCGTCGCCGAGCGCTCCGGCGGACGGCTGGATCCCCCCGCGCTGTGCGTGCTCGACGAGGCCGCGAATGTGTGCAAGATCAGCGATCTCCCGGACCTGTACAGCCACTTGGGTAGTCGAGGCGTCATCCCGATGACGATCTTGCAGTCCTACCGGCAGGGCCAGCGGTGCTGGGGCGAGGCCGGCATGGACGCGCTCTGGTCTGCGGCCACCGTCAAGATCATCGGTTCGGGCATCGACGACGCGGACTTCGCCGACCGGCTCAGCAGGCAGGTCGGTGACCACGACGTGCAGACCACCTCGGTGTCGACCAGCGACGGCGGCAAGTCCACCTCGGTGAGCATGCGGACCGAGCGGATCCTGCCGCCCGATGCGATCCGTGCCCTGCCTAAGGGCAAGGCACTGCTTCTGGCCACCGGAATCCGGGTTGCCATGCTCGATCTCCGGCCTTGGTACAAGGAGCCGTCCGCGAACGTGGTCGGCCCGGCTTCGGCCCGTGCGACGAAGGCGATCACCGAACGGGCCATCGCGAAGACCCACGGCCGTGACGACTTCGGGTTGTCGGCATGAGCGCCCCCACGCCGCGCCCCGGGCGGTTCGTACGCTCGCCGGTCGTTCTGCGCGACGGGCAGTGGTGGTTGGTCAGCGGGGCCGGCTCGATACTCGCCTCCGATCCCACGTTCACCAGCACGCTGGACTGCTTCGCCCAGGCGATGGTCGCTGCCGACCAGGCGGTCGCCGACCTCCGCGCCCGGGAGAGCGAACCTCCCGCTTCTGATGCAAGGGGGCAGCGATGAACCCGCTGCTGGGCGCGGAGCAGGCGGTGCTCGGTTCCGTGCTGCTCGACCCAGGTCAGCTCTCACACCTTGACTGGCTCGCGCCGGATCACTTCTACCGGCCGGTCCACCAGGCGCTGTTCGCCGCGTTGCGCAAGCTCCGGGACGACCGCCACCCCGCGTTGACCGAAGAGTCGGTACCGCTGTCATGGGTGACCGATGCGGTCGACGAGGCCAGCACCCACGTACGGGGACTGACCGCGGTGTACGCCCACACCCTGATCTCGGCCTGCCCGCGTCCCACGCACGCTCCGGTGTACGGCCGCATGGTGCTGGAGGGCGCGATCCATCGCAGCATCACGGAACACGCCATCCGCCTTCACCAGGCGGCTCGGGCCGACGCCCTCCAGGGCGAAGTCGAGGGAGCCCTGCATTACGCGGACGTCCTTACCAGCGTGCTCAGCGATCTCGCACACCGGTGGGGTACCGAACCGCGCCCGGTCGCGCCCGCCGCTCCGCCGGCCACCGGCCCGGTCGCGCCACCGCCGGTTCGGGCCGACCAGGTCGCCGAGGACGAGCGGTTCCTTCTAGCCGTCCTCGCTGAGCAGCCGAAGGCCATGGACGAGGTAGTCGGCCGGCTGCGGCCTGGCGACTTCGCCGACCCCGCCCACGGGCAGCTCTACCGCTGCCTCGGCGCGCTGCACCACCGGGGTGAACCCATCGATCGGATCACGCTGCTCTGGGAGGCCCAGCGGCGCGGCCTGCTGGCCGACGGAACGCTGTCCAGCGATCAGCTCGCCGCCATCTGCGACGGCGTGGGTCCAGGCAGCGCCGAATGGCTCGGCGAGCTAGTGATGCGCTCGTCGGTCACCCGCACGGCGGCAACCTCTGCACGTGCGATCCGAGCCTTGGCGGAGAACGAGGCTCTGGCCCCCGGGCGGCTCATCAATCACGCCTTGCACGCGCTCGGTCCACTCGATGAGGTGCGGGCCCGCTGGCAGGCGGCGAACGGCCGCCCCGCACCCACGCCGCCGGCCCCAGCTCCTTCGCCAACCGGGCCGCCCCCTGCGCAGGTGCACGCGGCGCTCGCCCGCAGCACGCCGCACCCAGTCTCGCCATCCTCAGCCCGTCCTGGCTCTGCCCCCAGCCCGGCCGCCGTGCGACCGCCCTCTCGCGGACGCGGCTGACCCCTCCCCCTTTCCGTCGCTCGTCCTCATCCCTTGGGAATCACCGTGAACAACACCCCCATCTCCGACGCCTTGGCCCTGCGTGCCACGGCCTCGGCTTTCGATGCCCAGCGCGGCAAGCTCCCGGCCCCCGGAGACGTCCACCGCTCGCCGGACAGCGTCACCGTCGCCAGGCAGATCTCCGAACTCGGCGCGCTGATAAGCGGTTTGGGTGACGAAGTCCTCTTCCGTGTCGTCGACCACGACCAGGAGGCCCACAGTGCGCGGGTTATCACCAGCTTCGCCGCCGCCGTAGAACCTGCCGGCGAGGCGGCATCCGCTCTCGGAGCCGTGGCCCACCAGCTCTCGTTCCTGAACCAGACCGAGCACCTGCGCGACCAACCCGATGCCCGGGACGCTCGGGAGGCTGCGGCGCGGGTGACGGATGACGCGCTCGCCACGGCGGACACGGCCCTACGCGAAGCCGCCGATTCCCTTCACGCCGCGTCGGCGACGGTTTCGCCTCCGTCCGCGCGGCTGCAGGCAGCCCGGGGCCGGTCCACGACCGCGGCTCCTGCATTCGCTTCACCTCCGCCTACTGTCCCGGGAGCAGCAGCTCCTGCGGACCGGATCGCTCGGGGTCGGTGACATGCAGACCACCGTCGCGTGCCCTCCGCTGATCGGCTCGCTCTGCTCGGGGTATGGCGGGCTGGACCTCGGCGTCCAGTCCGCGCTCGGCGGGACGCTGGCCTGGCACGCGGAGGTCGATCCGAACGCCTCGCGCATCCTGGCCCGCCACTGGCCCGGTGTCCCGAACCTGGGCGATATCACGTCCGTCGGCTGGTCCGCCGTGCCCCGGGTGTGCGTCCTGACGGCGGGCTTCCCCTGTCAAAGACGTCTCGGTTGCCGGCCGTCGGGCCGGACTCAACGCCCAGACCCGCTCCGGGCTGTGGCTGCACGTCGCCCGTGCGGTCGAAGCCCTCCGACCTTGCCTGGTTGTGATCGAGAATGTGCGCGGCCTCCTCACCTCCCCCGCCGGTTCCCCTGGCGACGTGGAATTCTGCCCGTGGTGTCTGGGAGACACCCCAGGTCAGCCTCCTCTGCGGGCACTCGGTGCCGTACTCGGATCCCTGGCCGACCTCCGGTACGACGCGAAGTGGCTCGTGCTTCGCGCCTCCGATATCGGAGCCCCGCACCGGCGCGAGCGCACTTTCCTCGTCGCCTGGCCCGCCGAACACGCTGTTCAAGACGCCGACCAGCAACATCGCGAAGAACGGCGGCTCGCAACACCCTTCCAAGAGGAAGAGCGGAGGACACGGCCCGAACCTGGCCGACGAGGTGGAGTGGCTCCTGCCTACTCCGAAGGCGTCGGACGGAATCAAGGGCTCGCCCAACCAGCGCCACGGCAATGGGGACATGACCCTGCCGAGCGCAGCGGCGTCGCTGCTGCCCACCCCGCGGGCCAGCGACACGGGCACGCCGGGACGCCGACCGGGCAAGGGATGGCGCCCTCCACTGTCGGCAGTGGTTCTGCCGCTCTGGACGGAATCGGCTCCGGAATCCGGGGGGCCGACCAGCGATGGGGGGCCTACGCAGCCGCCGTCGCCCGATGGGAGATGCTCACCCGCCCCGCGCCGCCGCCCACCGATACGGCCGGACGCCTTCGTGCCGACTTCGTGGAGTGGATGCAGGGCCTGGAGCCCGGCTGGGTCACCGCCACCCCTGGGCTCGGACGACCGGCTCAACTCACCGCATTGGGCAACGGTGTTGTGCCTCAACAGGCTGCCCGAGCAGTGCAGTTGCTGGCTCCACCCTTCCCGCGCTGCCTTCGCTGCGCGACGGCGTAGCGCCCCACTACCGGGTTTTCCCGGCCGGACCAAATCGCGGTTTCTCCGGATCCTCTTCCTCATGTCGCCGTCTCACAGATGGAGCACGCCCCCATGTCCGACACCAGCACGACCGCCCCCGACCCGGAGCCGTTCCGCCTCCCCGACGGGGACCTCGACGACCTCGCCAGTACCCTCGCCAAGACGATGGCCGAGGTCAGGCAGCACGGCGTCATCCTCGACCGCCTGGGCTCCGAGCCCGCTCCCGCCTCCGCCGAGCTTCCGCTGCCTGACGGCGCTCCGGCCGCCCCGGCAGACTCCGCGCAGGAGGATGGCCCCGCTTCGGCGTTCATCCTCGCCCTGGGCGGTGAGGCGTACGCGATCGAGATCGCCGCGCTCAGCGACTGGGTGAACTACCTCTTCCTCCCGGTGTACGGCCGGGAGATCAGCACCAGCCGCCCGTGGTGCGAGCAGTGGTACGAACACCCCGAGGCAGTCGCCCGTCTCCACGCCCTCTGGCTCGCGTGGCAGCAGCTCACCGACGCCGAGGCCGGCCTGTCCGGTCCTTCGACGTGGCACCGCGACCACCTGGACCAGGCGCTGGTCCACCTCCGCGCTCCCGATGGCCCCTTCGCCGCGTGTACGACGAGCGCGACCCGGCCCAACCATCGCGTGCTGGCCACCCCCGCGCCGCAGTTTGGACTGGTGGCATGAGCGACGAACTCGACTTCGGTCTGGATGGCTTCGAGCCCGCCGACGAGGACTCGGAGTACGCGGAGCAGAGCTTCTGGGCCGGTGACCTCACCGTCCTGACCGAGCACCACACCACCCCCAACGGCTCCCACAGCTTCGTCCTCGCCCACGACTCCTCGGTCACCTGGGGGCCCAGCGAAAATCAAATTCGCGCGATCAAGGTCGCACGAGACCTCAACCAGAACACCTTCACATTCGAGTCGACCTATCACTCCACCAAGTCCTTCGCTCAGAACTGGCTGATCGAACGCGGTTGCCCGCCCGAGCGGATTTCCCAGGTCGGCGACGACTTCATGAATCCCGCCGACGATCACACCACGCGTATCGAGCAGAAGCTCCGTACGTCGGGCGACCGGTACAAGGTCCTCGACAGCCACACCTCGGACTTCGACCCGTGCGAGACATGGACGTTGACCCGCGACTCCGCTGCTGCTCAGGCACCGATTCGTGTCTTCCTCGAAGAGGGAGACTTCGACTCGCACACGTACACAGTGCGCGAGGGTGCCTTCTCCGACGAGGGCGCCGCCCAGCACTGGTTGGACGACCGCAGCACCCCGCTGCCGCAGCCGCCGAAATACCGCGGTGACGCCGCTGCCCTACGGACCCGCGCTGCCCTCACCCGGTCGGCCGGTGCCTCCGCGATAGCGATGGCCGGCCTCGATGTCCAGAGCGCACCGTCGGTAGGCACGGCACAGCGACCGAGCCCTGGGCGGTCGATGTGAGCCGCGCCCGCTTCGCCTTCGCCGCACACCCCGACGCCATCGCGGACCTCCGGGAACTTCCTGACGACATGCGCGACTTGGCTCTGCTGGAGCTGCAGAACCTGGTTCACGGCAGCGATGACTGCCTGCCGTTGAAGGGTCGCCTCGCGGGCTTCCACAAGGTGTACGTCGATCCGTCCGTCTCCTACCGGATGGTCGTCCAGTTCCGCCCGGCTCCTCCAACCTCGCACCACAAGCGCGAGATCTATCTCGTCGCCGCCGGTAGCAGGAAGGACTACGCGGTCTACCGCGCGGCGCACCTGCGCACCGGCCCCCACCAGGACCCCGAGACAGCCTCTGCCTCCGAGGCCCGTGTGCAGGCCGCCCGATCCCGCTCGCCCCGCGCGGTCGACCAGCCGACTGCGGTCCTGGCAACTCCTCCCACAGCAGTCCAACCCGCTGCTGCCGCTCCTCGAAAGGCTCCCCAGCGATGACCGCCGACCGCACCCCCCTGGCCCGTACCGAACTGGCTGACCTCCTCACCGAGGTTGCGCACAGCGTCTCCGGCGTCCTCACTGCCGAGTACCCGACGGCCGCTAGCCGTTCCTACCTGCACCCCGTGCTCGGTGCACTGTCCGCCGGGCCCCGGGTCGTCTGCGAGCTGAGCGACCGGCTCGAAGGCTTCGTGGCCGATGATCCTCTCCCCACCACGCCAGCAGGTCTGTTCACCCTGGCCTCCTACGCCTCGGCGCTGGGATGGCTCACCGAGTCCCTCGCCGAGCTGACCGCCTCGGTCGACCGTATCTGTACGCGCGTCGGCATCCCCACGGAGCCGCCGGACCCGGCCTTCGCCGCACGGGCCAGCGTTGAGCAGAACGGCGAGTTCGACTTTGCCTTCAGCGCCCTGGAGTTGGCGGCGATCCGTACTGCAGCCGAGGCCGCCGGCCTCGCGCCGGTCGATTACGTCGAGGTGCTCTCCGAGTCCCTGCTCGCAGCCTCCCGGATCACCGACGCCTGCATGGAGATCTCTAGCGGCCTGCTCGAAGACGCCGCGTACGTCCTCGGCGAGGCGACCGAGCACGTCTGGATCGGCGACGGGCCCGAGAGCCTGCCCACCCTGGTCCGTTCCCTGCTCGCCCGGATGGAGGCGGCGGAGTGAACCCCCATGACGCAACCGAGCAGGACGATGACTGGGCCATCTCGGGTGACCGCCGCCTCGGGGCCCTCGAAGCCGTCGAGGCCGGCGAACTGCGATTTCACCAGAGCGCGGTCTACGGCGACATCTACCTCTCCGACGGACAGGGCCAGCGCCCCAATCCGGAGGTTGGGCCCGAAACCGTCCAGCGGCTGGTCGTCGACGGACTACTCGTCCAGGACACCAGCGAGGGGCTTTATCGACCCGGCCAGCTCCTGTCGCTCACACCGCAGGGCGAGGGGGCGCTTCGAGACGCCCGTACGGCCACGCCGCGCGTGTCGGCCGCCCTCAGCCGCAGCGGTGCTGCAGCGATCTCCGGCCCCGGCGTCGGCCTGTTCCCCGCACCTGCGACAAGCCCGACCGCCAAGCCGTTCCGTTCCCGCTGATCTCCCTTGAAAGGACACCCCTCATGTCCACCGCGATCTACACCCGCCGCCTGGTCGAGCACCGGTACGGCGGCCCGCTGGAGAAGCTGCAGCGCGGCAACGCCTCCGACCGTTCCGACGACCCTGTCCTGCCCATTCTGCTGCGACGGCTCGACGGGCTCGCCCAGACCGGCGCCGATGCCCAGTCAGCCCGCCGCAACCTCGAAGCGGTCTGGCAGCGACACCGCTCCGGCGAACACGCCCTCGACGATCTCGTGCTGCTGTATGCGACCGAAGTCGTCGACCTCGAACGCCAGGAACAGAGCGAGACGGAGGCGGTCTGGGACCTGCTGGATGTCCGCCTCCTCCTGGACCGCGCTTCCGCTCGGCGGCCATCAGCCCATCGAGTCGCCTCTGCTCCTGACGATCAGGACCTGCTGGACATCGCCCGCGACGTCGCCGCCGGCCTGCACCGCCTCAACCGCGAGGCACTGCGGCGGGGCCTGCGTGAACGCGGCGTCCCCGTCAGCAACCGCCGCCTCGGCGTCGTGCTCCAGAGGCTCCGCGCCGAGAGCCCCTCCCGCTGAGCGCTCGGTCACGTCAGAGATCCACACCCCCCTTGCCTCAATGGAGTTCACCCCATGTCCGCAACCTCACCGTCCTCCGCTACCTCGATCGGCTCGGTCGATGCACAGCGTGTCGAGGACGCGCTTTCCCTGATAGCACCGAAGTGGACCACCTGGTCGGCGCAGACCCTGGCGCAGCAAACCAGCCCGATGCGTGTGCGTGATGTCGCCGCCAGGCTTCCCTTCGTCAGCGAGCAGCTCGTCGGCAAGCGGCTGGCCCAGATGCACGCTGATGGATTGGTCACCCGAGTCGGCGACCGCCACGGGGCTCCGTATCAGCTCAGCGCCTTCGGCGAATCTCTGTCTCGGGTGCACGACACCCTTTCCAACTGGTCCCAGGCCAACCTCTCGCTCGGCGGCCGGGTAGCCGGTGCCGAACGCGTTGAGGATGCTGTGCGGCGCCTGCACCTGCGGAATTCGACCTCCGTGATCCAGGTCCTCGACGCGGGCGGCCCCATGAGGTTCGTCCACATCGCCGAGGAGGCCGATTTGGACAACGGCTGGACCCGGAAGCGACTCCACCGGCTTCAGGTCGACGGCTTGGTCGCCCGTACCGGGCCCCGCCACGGCGACCCGTACGTCCTGACCGACGCCGGGCGGGCGCTGGGCCCCGTCTACGCAGCCGTCGAGCACTGGAGTGACCCCGTCGCCACGCGGCAGCGCTCGGCACCGCCGGCCCCTGTCGCGACGGCCACGCGGACCCACACCGGCGTCCCGCTGGGGTCGGACAACATCCGAACTGCAGCGGCCCTGCGCCGGAGCGCCGCCGCGCCGAGCGCGCTGTTCAGCCACGCTCCGCAGCCGCAACCGCGGGTGCCCGCAGCCGTCACCGCCCAGCCGACGCCCTCTCGGGGCCGGTGATCCGGATGGCGCTGAGAGCCAACTACGCCTCCCCGATGCCACGGCGCCCGCGTGCAGTCGAGCAGCCCTTTCCGCTGCGCACGCGGGCGCGTTCCCCTTAGCCCCCGGAGCCTTGACCATGAACACCCGGCAGCCCTACACCCAAGCCCCCTTTCACGAGGTACTGGTCAGCCCCATGTACCTGGCCGGTTCCAACGGGACCGGAGAAGCTGGCTTCGCCCCCGTCGCTCACTGGCCCCACCACTACCTCGACGAGGGCCCCTGCCAGCTTCTCGTCACCTCGTCCGATCAGAGGATCCGTATCGGCTGGTTCGGTGACGACTTCGAGCTGTGGAAGGTCACCGCTGCCGAGCAGGCCGTTTCAGCCCCCCGCTGGACGGCGACCTTCAACCATGTCACCCCTGCGGAGATCGTCGCCGGTCTCACCACCGCCCTCGCTCACGACTACG
This sequence comes from Streptomyces sp. NPDC002055, assembly GCF_040296705.1. NCBI lineage: Bacteria > Bacillati > Actinomycetota > Actinomycetes > Kitasatosporales > Streptomycetaceae > Streptomyces > Streptomyces sp. NPDC002055. Next base: position 131,412 of record NZ_JBEOXS010000014.1, on the reverse strand, counting down.
CCGAGGCCGATGCCTACGAAGGCAACGGGCGCTTCCTGGCGAGCCCGTCGTATCGCTGGGCCGACGCCGTCCGCCCCCTGACCGATGCCGGCTGGACTCGCGATGGTGGCGCCGAGCTGGGCACCGTCGAGATCATCGCTCCGGACGGACAGGCAGGGGTTCTCATCGACAACCGCCGCTCCCGTCCGGACGACGAAGCCGTAACGCTCTGGGCGGGTCCACCAGGCTGGGGCACTCGCGCGGAGGCGGTCTTCTCCGCCCGCACTCCCTCCCACCTGATCGCCGCAACGGCAGCGGTGATGGCCGATCCAGCCCCGGCAACACGTGAGCGACACCAGATTCACCGCGAGGTGGAGCACCTGGTCTCGCTCACCCCCGTCGGCCCGCCCGTCCCCCAGGCTCCTCGGGCTCCCACCCCTCTTGACGTACGCCGCACCGCGGTCACACAGGCCGTCAACCGCGCCGCACGTTTCCCTCGGACAGCCGCCGACCTGCGGGTCATGGCCGCGCGCAGCCGTACAGGGGCCTCGGCGCAGAACCGGTCGAGCAATCCTGCGCCCGCTGTCGGGATCAGGCCGCTGGCCGCCCCGACGCCCCCACGCCACAGCCGCTGACTACCGGCTCCAGTCCCTCTGGGACAGCCCCTCCGCCCGAAGCATCATTCCGAATGCCGGGAGTTCCACCATGCCCGACGCCACCGCACTCGATCAGGCCACGGCCATGATCGAGAAAGCCTGGGGCCGCCCGATTGAGGCTCTGGAATCCCTCGCGGTCCGCAGCCCTAGCGACGACCCCCTTCTGCGCTCGGCCATGCACATCCGCTCGGCCTTGGTCGTCACCGACAACGCCGTGGCTGTGCACCAAGACCGTCTGCATGCCCTAACCCGGCCCGGCCGTGTGCCGGCCTTCTACGACCTGGAACGGATCACCGGCTCAGCGGCGGACCTTCGCGTCGCTCAAGCCGAGAGCCGGACTTCCCTTCAGGCCATCGGCCACGTGATCGAAGCGCGTGAATCCGCCGCGACCGCGGACCGGGCCCCGGCAGCCCGGCTGGCCCAGGCCGCTGTCGCCCGCTCGGGGCACGCTCCACGCGCACTGGGCCAGTCTCCCGATCAGCCCGCTCCTTCTGCCGTTGTCGGCCCGTCGGTGGCCGCACTGGGGCCGCACCGCTGATCGGTCAGTTGAGGTCCTCGTGGCTGTGGGCATCCCCGATGCGGGAGCCCACCGCGCGGGCCAGGTCCTCCAACGTCAACTCGACGCGACGCCCATCCGCGATCCGGTCCTCCACCACGGCGTCCTCGTCTCGCCGTCCGTCGGACTGCACACCGACGGCCCACTGGCCGTCAGCGACCATCGCGATGTCGCCCACCGTCCACGGCCGCCCGGCGGCGCGGATCTTGCGTTCCAACCCGGCCCCGTCCCAGTGTCTGCTCGGCTCCGCCATCCCTGCTCCCCCTTCGGTCCCGTGCGGCCCGTTGCCGCAACCCAGTTACGACAACCGCGTTCACCGTTCCATTCCCGGCGTCAGAGTCCCCCACCGACGGCCACCAGTTCGCCCACGGCAGACGCCGCTTCCCGGGAAAGGACTACGCACTTCGGGACACTGCATGTCAACGTACGGGTGTTGGGAAAAACCGCAGGTCAACGAAGGGATCGTCCAACCGTGAACACCTCCCCCACCCTCCTGCCCGCCGTCGTCCGCCCGGCCCTGGAAGACCGTCGCTGGCTCTCCTCCGACCACTGTGCGGGTCCGGTGCTCGACCTCCTCGACGCCCTCGGCTGGGCGATCGTTGACACCCCGGAGGCCAACGTCCACGCGACGAGCCCGGACGGCCGTGTCTACGTCGGCTGGCTCCCCGAGGACTCCGCCGCCTGGAAGCGCGGCATCGTCTGGCAGGTCCGAGTGCAGCCCACTGAAGGCGACCCGTGGGTGCAGGAGTTCGGACTTCACACCCCCACCGAGGCCGTGGCCGGATTCCTCGCTGCACTCGTCGCCCGCTCCTCCCGCTGACCGCTGAACCACTGGGGCGGGCTGGTGGTGGCCCCAGTCATCGGCACTCCTCCAGGTCCGCGTCTCGTCGGACGGGTCGACCGCTCTGCCCCTTGGCTGAAAGGCACTGAAATGACCATTTACTCTGACGACCTCGTTCAGGCCACGATGGCCGGCTTGGGCGTCGCCGTGTTCGCGGCCTACGACGCTGTCGCTGGCTCGGGCCTGGTGCCGCACGGTCTCCCTCAGCTCTGCTGTGGGGTCGCATTGGTGTACACCGCCGGTAGCTTCCAGGACTACCTTCGCCGCCGCGATACCCGCGTCGTCGCCTACCTTTCGGGCAACCCCGGCACGCCTCTACCCGAGATCAGTTCCGCCACTGGGCTGAGCAAAGAACGGGTCGCCAGCTCGCTGCAACGCCTGGTCGCCGACGGCTTGGTCGTCTCGGAGGGCGGCCCTACCTCCCTCGCCCGCTCCTACCGGCTGGCCTCCTGACTCCGCCGTCTCCGGGCCGACCGGCTCCGTCCCCGCTCGTCCACCCAACAGGGGGTTCCGACCCGTGCGCATGCTCCTGGCCACCCGGCCCGGCTACCGCCGTAAATGCGCCTACGCCCGGCGCTGCACCTGCTTCTACCTGCCCGGTCAGTACGGCCGCCGCGCCAAGACCATCCGCCGCCGGGCCGCCCGCCGTGCCGAGGCGCGCCAGTGGCAGCGCGACCTCGCTGAATAGCCGCACGCTCCGGGCACCCGTCGATCCGGACGCTCACTGTCCCCACCCCACTTACGAGGAGTTGCCCACCGTGCCCTTCCGCGCCCCGCTCACCAACCACCACTCCGACGGCACTCCCTGCCCGGCGGACCACAAGCACACCAGCTCCGGCAAGCCGCTCCACGCCCGTTGCCCCGGCCGTGCGTACACGCAGGCCGTCTGCTCGTGCGGCGACTGGGAGATGAAGGATCGCGGCAAGGGCTACGTCAATGAGTGCCGCCGTCGGCACCTCGCCGACCACCCCGAAGGGCCGAAAGCCCCTCGCGACCGGCTTCACCTCGACGCCTCCTGACGCGCCACCACCAACCCGGCCGTCTCTTTCCGTTCCGCTCCCGGAGGATCCCTTGCCCCAGTACCTGACCGTCGGCCACCTGCTCCGCCAGCTCCAGGGGCTCGACCCCAACCTGCCGATTCGCCTCGCCATCAACCCAGACTTCCCCTTCGCCCACTACGTGGGGGCCGACGTCATCGTCCGGGACGGCAAGGCGTTCATCGCCGACGACGGCCAGGAGGGCTACCTCCCGACGGTGGTGCGTAACGCTCTCGCCTGGGCCTGACCAGATTCGATCAACGCCACGGAGGCTTCCATCTCGTCGCGACCCCACCCTTCGTCCGTCCTCCCGCTGCACGGCCTCGCCGTACGCCCCATGCCGGACGGCGTACGCGGCGCGCTGGTCCAGCGCGTCTCCGCCCGGCCTGACGGCCCGCTCGACGTCACGTGGCTCGCCACCGGAACTCCGAGACTCCCCTTCGGCCGCATCCGTCTCTACTGGGAACCGGCCTCCCTCGCGGGCTGGGACGTCACCGCCCACCTTGGCCTGGCCACCACCGAGGTGCACCTCGCCTCCTGGCCCGCCGCCCCGGACGACTGGCCGCGCCTGGTCCGCCCAACCCTCCACGAGGTGACCGGCCTGAGCGCCGCCCTCACGTTCACAACCGACGCCCTCAACCTCTCGAACCACCTCGCCCAGGTCTGACCGAGAACCGCAGAAGGCCGCCCCGCGCCGATCAGGCAGGGGCGGTCTTGCCATGCGCCCAGCCACGTGTTGCGTACGCTCATCACCGACGAACGAGGAGGACACGATGGCCGACGACCAGCAGCTCTGGGGCTACCCCGAGGTCGCCGCCCACCTGGGCATCAGCGTTGGGGCTGTCCGTAACCGCAAAAGCCGGGGCAGCCTGCCCGCGCCTGACGACACCACCGTGCCGGACCGGCCACGCTGGAGACCCGCCACGTTCCAGAACTGGAACCCGGTCGGCCGAGGATTCCGTAGCGACCTGCACCGCCCCTCCTCACAGGGGATCACGCCATCCGGCTGACCGGCGCTCGCGCCCGCCGTAGGCTGCGGCCATGACGTCCGATTCGCCGATGCCCTCCCCACCGTTCCCTTCACCTGACAACGCTGCGCTCCGGGTGGTCGTCGGCAACGCCATCGCATCAGTCCGCAACGGCGAAGCCTCTGTGGAGGACGCGATCCTTCACGCCGCCGTCCACGGCTGGTACGAGGGTCACATCCAGGGCGAGGACGAGTGCACGGGCTGCAACTTCCGAGGTGGGCTGCCGAAGAACGGGAACCGCGGCTGACCATCTTGCGACCCCGAGGGGCGCCACCGACGTGTAGTCGGTGGCGCCCCTCGGCTTTTGGTATTCCGCTCGCCTAGTCCAGGTAGGCGCCGGCGAAGGCCCCGTCGAAGCCGAGCGCGGTGAGGCCCTGCTCAACGCTGGGGTAGGTCGTTCCGTCCGGGATGGCGATCAGGGCGTCGAAGTCGGCGCGGCTGATCTCGGGTTCGAGCCACTGATTGCTACAGCGGCAGCAGACCCAGACGTTTCGGCCGTGGTTGATGAGCAGCCAGTCGCGCCGGGCACGGCAGGCCGTGCACATCACCGGGATCCCGCGAAGGGCCAGTTCACGCGGGTGGCTGAGGCAGCGCGTCGCGCCGGGGCCGCCGGGCGGCTGCGTCTCGTACTGGAGTTGCAGCAGAGGATCGGTACCAGCGGGGAGGACGGGCAGCACGGGTGTCGGCTCTGCGGGGCGGTGGGTGGTTCTGAGCACGAGCGTCATCTCCCGGTCGAGGTGCTTCTGTTTCCATCCGTAACAGCCGGTGGAACTGGTTGTCCAGGGGTTTCTCGAAGGCCGGTGGGCCGGTCAACCGGCCCGCCGGACCCTCGTCAGCGGCGCGGTGGGCGGTTGCGCGGGTCGGAGACTGCGGGGCGAGCTGCTGCCGTGGGCGCCGTCCGGTTGTTGGTGCGATTGGTCGAGGCTTTCGGCTGGCTGGTGCCGGCCTGCGGGCGGCGCGTCGCTTCCCCCGGGTGAGCAGGAAGCTGGGCGAGACGGCGCAGTCGCCAGACAAGCACGTCGTTCACGTCGTCGGCCGTGTCGAGTTCGCGCATGTCGATGGCCTGCTGGAGAAGGGTTTTGGGGTCGTGGCCTGCTTGCTCGACCTGGGCAAGCGTGGCGGTCAGGGCATCGGTCTTCGTGGACGAGCTGTCTGCTCGCATCGCTGCTTCGGGCAGTGCTGCGCGGATGGTGGCCTGGTGGGTGCGGCGTTCGGCTTCTGGCAGAGCGCGCCCTTGGTCGCGCAGTGCCTGCATGGGCGTGGCAGCGGCCTGGCGGTAGGCGACTCGCAGATGCTCGGCAGTCTGTCGGGAGGCATGGGCCTGCTGGGCATGTCCACGGGCGGAGTGCCAGCGGGCGGCGGCCAGCGTGACCAGGACCAGGGTGGAGAGGAGCATGGCGGTGGCGCCGCCGTCCTCGCCACGGCCGAGAGCGCTGCCGGCCTGGATGATGCCCCGGGCCGCCGAGCGGATCGCCCGGGTGTCGGCACGCTCCGCGCGGACGTGGCTGCGGGTCGCCCGCTCGAAGGCTCGGGCGGCGGCACCCAACTCGGCGCGGGTGGCGGCCGGGGAGGTCTGTGTCACCGCGTCCAGGAGTTCGCCGATCCCTACCAGTTGAGCTGCGGCTTCGTCGTCGTCGCTGTCGAGCAGGATGGCGGCGTGCTCGACGACGCCGGTGGCGTTGCGTCGTTCCCTGGCGGGCGGGGACCAGTCCGTTCGGCCGCTGGTCGCCGCCGGGTGCGTCGTCTGGTCAGCGGTGCCGTCGGCCAAGCGGCGGCGGATCTTGGGGAGTGAGAGGTCGGGGGCCAGCTTGGATCCGGGGTACCAGATCGGCATGCCTTCGCGGTTGCGGTCGCCGGGAAGTGCGACGTTGTAGCCGATGGCGTCGCCGGACGGGGCGTTTCGGATCTTCACACGGAGGCCCGCCTCGCGGAGCCTGGTGAAGAACTCCTCTTCGGTGGCCGCCCCAGCGAGTGCTTGGCGCACGGCTTCGCGGAGACTCTCGCGAGGGGCCTCGGGACGCCCGGTTCGCTCGGCCTTGAAACGCTCTGCGCTGGTGGGGGACTTGGCTCCGGTGCCGTCGCCGGGCCGGAGCTGGCGCAGGCCCATCTCCTTCTCTATGCGTCGGCATTCGGCCTGGGCCTTCTTGAAGTCGTAGTTCATCCTCGGACGGCGCAGGTCGCCTCGGACCATGGTGGCCAGGATGTGGATGTGGTCGTCGGCGTGCCGTACAGCGACCCAGCGGCAGCCGTCTGGGTCGCCTTCGGGGGCGAGGTTGACGGCGTGGACCAGGCGGCGGGCGACGGTGTTCCATTCGGCGTCGGTCAGGTTTCGGTCGCCGGGGTCGGTGCGGACCGAGCAGTGCCAGACGTGCTGGGCGGGCGCACTGTCGCCGGCCTGCTTGACCCGGAGGTCTAGGGCGGCGGCGAGGCGGGCGAGGGTGACCTTGGGGTCGGGGCCGGGGCTGGTGTCGCGGCCGGGGTCGGGGGCGAAGCCGTCCCAGCTCCCGACGAGGTGGGCGTCGGTGTGTTCATCGCGTTTGCCAGGGCCGTACAGGTAGACGAGCAAGCCGTGGGTTCGTGAGCCGCGTCGGATCTTGGGGACCATCAGAGCCGCTTCTTCACCAGGGTGTCAGCCGCGTCGTCGATGCGGACCAGCAGTCGGGTCAAGGTCGTGAGGGCGTGTTCGAGTTCGCCGGGCCGGGGCTGACTTCCGGCGTTGTGGATGTAGGCGATCTGGTTGATGTTGTTGCCGATCCGGGAGAGAGCGGTGCGGAGGGCGGCCAACTCGTCTATGGCGGTGTCGAGTTGTTCGTTGGTGTGCAGGGTGGTGGAACCGCGAGCGGCGGCGAGGCCGGCGGCGGCGAGGAATCGCGCGACGGTGACGCTGCGCTGCGCGGCGGCGACGGCGACCTCGGCTTTCTCGTCGTCGGAGAGGCGGGTGGTCGTCTTGCGGGTGCGCTCGGTCGGGTTGCGGCTGCGGCGGCGCGGCTTGCGGTCGGGGAAGGGGGACGTGCTCGGGCTCGGCTGCTCGCGTTCGCTACGGCGGTCTGCTTCTCCCCCCGCTCCCGGCACCCCCTGGTGCCGGGAGTCCGGCTGGTCTCCGTGCGCCCTCGCTCGGGGACCAGCCGGGCTTCCCCCGCCCTCCTGGGCGGGGGCAAGTGCGTACGACGGGCCGTAGGACCGTCGTACGCGACAACTTGCTCCGCCAGGAGCCGTCGTGGGGTCACGCTGCTGTCCGGCGGCGGTAGCCACCGGGTCGTTGGCGGTCATCGGCTCGTCTCCGGGTTTTCCTGCCGGAGTTCGCGGACGAGTTCCTCGATCCAGTCCATGGCCAGGACCGGGTGGTGGAGGGTCCAGGGGCGACTCTCCCGGGTTCGTTGCACGCTCCAGGTGTTGTCGGGGCCGGATTGGGCCCGGTGCAGGTGGCCGCGCTGATGCAGGACGGTCAGCCAGGAATCGACCTCGGTGGGTGTGGCCGGGTGGGTGCGCATGGGTTGCTCTCCGCTTCGCTTCGGAAGGATGTGGGGCGCGTGTCCGGGGGCGGGTGACCGGCCGTGGTGTCCGGCTCGGTCACCCGCCTCGTGCTGTCCTGTCAGTTCCGGCCCGAGGTGACCGGCTGTCCGCGCTGGGCGCGGAGCTGGGCCATCAGGGCGGTCAGGGTGTCGCTGGACAGCGGGATCTGCTGACCTCGGATCGCCTGGGCGACCACCTTCCGGGTCAGCTTGTCCTCGGCCCTGACCGCTGACCGGGCGATCTTCAGCAGCTCCTCGGTGTCCGGGTCACTCCGCCGGTCACTGGCTGTCCGGGTGTCCCGGTCAGTGACCTGAGGCGGAGTGACCGGCCGGTCGGTTTCCGGCGCGTGGCTGTCCTGGTTACCGGTGACCGGCTCGGTGCCGACCGCGCGGGCAGTGACCGGCGGCGCGGTGTCCGGCTGTCCGGGCAGGTCAGGGGACTCGTGCGGCTGTTCGCGGTCACCGGTGACCGGGCTGCTGCTGTCCGCCGGGGCGCTGTCCCCGGTCTGTGACCGAGGACTTGGGTTCTTGTCCAGGGACAGACGCGGCCGGTCGGTCAGGGCAGTGACCGGCTGCCCGGCGCTGACCTGACCAGGCTCCGGCTGCTGACCGACCCGGTCAGTCCGGGTGACCGCGATGCCCTCGGGCCGGTCAGCCTGACCGAGGTGACCGGCCTGACCGAGGTCCTCCCGGTCACTGCCCTTGACCGGGCCCCGGGCGATCAGGATGTAGAGGTGGACCGCTCCAGCCAGCGCGAGGGGGGCGATGGTGGACAGCACGGCGACCACCGTGTCCCCGAGTCGGAGGCCGGTGCCGGCGACCGCTTCGTCGTTGAGCCGGACCGCGTGGAGGGCGTTGGCCCAGATGCTGGCAGCGGTGGCTGTGCCGAAGAGGGCCCAGACGTAGAGGCGGGCGCGCAGAGGCGCGTCGCGGAGGACCAGGAGTGCCCGGATGCCGTAGGCGATGAAGCCGTCGATCACCAGGGGGAAGAGGTAGGTCAGGAAACCGCGGACGTGGATGGCGACGGCCATCTGCTGGAGGGCGTCGTACGACAGGGCGCACCCCGCGCCGCCCAGGGCGATGACGACCGCGCGGTCCCAGCCGGTGATGTGCGCCGTCATCGGCGCGCTCGCGGTGCTCACGCCGCCGTCCCGAAGTCGTCGCGGCCCAGGCGCTCGCCGTCGGTCTCGGGGGGCGGAGTGGTCTTCGTGGTCTGCTCCAGGTCTCGGTTGCGCAGGGCGCGGCGGGTCTCGCGGTAGAGCTTCTGAGCGTGCTCCTCGGTGATCTTCAGGAGCCAGGCCAGGCGCTGCTCGGTCACCCCGTGCCGGTAGGCGGCGTGGACGACCGCGCGGCGCTCGGCCTTGGTGAGGTGGACGTCCCGCCCGGCGATGGTGGCGTTGACGCGGCTGTAGTCGAGGCGGTTGGCGAGCTTCTCGTGCAGCGGCCCGCGCTCCTCCTCGGTCAGTCCGCCCCGGATGCCGTCGGTGTCGCCGCTCTCCAGGGCTGCATCCAGGCAGGTGCGGCGGACCGGGCACTGGCCGCACAGCGACTTCGCGGCGGTGATCTTGTCGGTCTCGTCGGGCTCCGGGAAGAAGATTTCAGGGTCCACCGGGTTGTACTCGGTGCTCTGGCAGACGGCCTGGTCCTGCCAGGTCTGGTCGCCGAGCGACCGGTGGCGGGCAGGGCTGATCGTCGTGGTGGTCATGCGGGTTGCTCCGATCGCTCTCCGCGCGCAGGGGCGTCGGCGGAGGGGTGCGCTGGGTCGGGAGGTGCATGGGGCGGCGCGCTGAGGGCGCGGCCCGGCGTGGCGGCCTGCGGCGGGTCAGGCTGCGGCGCGGTGGCGTCTGCGGTCGACCGGCTCGAACTCGACGCGCGTGGTCATCTGCGCGAGACGGGAGGCGATGCGGTCGCCGAGGTAGGCCCGGAGGTCTTTGATCGCCAGGTTGGTGGTGATCAAGGTCGGGAGTTCGTAGTTGTACCGGCGGTTGATGAGCCGGTACGTCACTTCCTCGACCCACTCGCTGGTCTTGGCCGCGCCGAGGTCGTCGATGATCAGGAGCGGGCAGCGGCTGACGGCCGCCAGCTCCCGCTCGCTGTCGACCCCGGGCCGGGGGCGCAGGTCGGCGTACAGGTCGGCGGCGGTGGTCGCGCGCCAGCGCACGCCGACTCCGCTCTGCACCAGTTGCCGGACTGCCCCGTACGCCTGGTGCGTCTTGCCCGCGCCGACGACTCCGGCCATCAGCAGGCTGGGGCCGGTGGTGACCTGTCGCCGGGCTCCCCGGCTGGGGGCGACGGCTACCTCGGCCACGTCACGGGCCCAGGCCAGGACTTGGGGGTGGTCGGCGACGGCGGACTGGTAGCGCGGGGGCATTCCAGCCGACAGGGCACCCAGCAGGGAGAAGGACTCGGGCTCGTCGGTCAGGTCGGCGACGGCGGCCGGGTCGATGTTGCGGGCGGCCAGGATCCGGGCCATCCGGTCCAGGGTGCCCTCGCTGCCGATGGTCTGCGGTTCGCGGGTACGGGTGCGCATCACAGCTCCTCGGCGTAGGCGGCGGCAGCGTTGGCCGGGTTGGTCCACGCCTGGTGAGCGGGCACGTTAGGCCGGATTCCCGGCCGCGCCAAACCGCCGGAGCGTGCGTTCATGGCCTCGTTGACCATGCTGGTCAGGACGCTCGGGTGCTTGGGGTTGGCTGCGAAGTTCTGCAGCCCGGCCCGGACGTGCTCCGGGGCGATGCCCTCGCCCAGGAGCTTCTTGGCGATCCGCCCGAGGTGCCCGATCACGTCGCTGGGCGGACGCTCGTCGCAGGCAGCGATGTACTCGCCGACGAGCTGGTTGGCCGAGACGGTGGCTGCGGGCGCTGTGCGCCCCGTAGGGACAAGAGATCCAGGATCCAAGATCCTAGATCCAGGCGCCGAGCCCTCTCCGAGGCTTCGGGGAAGGTTCGGAGAGCCCTCGGCGAATGCCTCCTGACCTGCGCTTTTCGAGTCAGGGCGGCTAGGGGCGCCGACCATGCCGTCGAAGGCGTCCTGCTGGACGGTGGGAGCCTGGTCGGCGTGGCCGCGAGGTGTCGCGGCGGGCTGCGCGGGCAGATCGAGGGCTCGGGGAGCGTTCGGCGAAGCCTCGGCGAGCCCTCGGGTAGGGATGGGCGACTCCTCGACCCGCTTGGTGCAGGTCTCCCTGCAGGGGCCGCACCGGTCGGCACCGTGGTGCTGCGGGCAGGAGGGCAGGCGGGACTGGCTCGGCTTATCGATCTTCTGGTGCGCGGACCAGGTCACGATGTGGAGGTAGCGGCGGCCGTCGCAGCCGGTGTACCGGCAGATCAGACCGGCGGTCGCGAGCTGGTGGAGGTCGTCCTCGACGTGGACCGAGGTGTGCTCGGCGCGCAGCGGCCAGAGCAGCCCGGCGATGATCGCGGCGTTGTCCCGGTGGCGACCGTGGTCGTCGGCCTGGGTGAGCAGGCCGAAGAAGGTGCGCTCTGCCTCGACGCTCACTTCGGCGAGCGACTCGGAGACGAATGCCTCCGGCTTGATGGTTCGTATCCGCGCCATGTCAGCGGCCCCGACCGGCGGCGACCAGGTCGCTGCGGGTGAGGGTCGCGGCGGCGATGTCGAAGATGTGCGGCCGAGTCCAGTCCGCGTCCGGCCAGACTCGCAGGATCCAGCGGGCTGCGACCCTGGCAGTCGTCCGCCCCAGCTCCAGGGTCTCCCCGTCCTCGTCCTTGACGATGGCGTGCGGGTGGGGCCACGCTTCCTTCGGGTCGTTGAGGCTGACCCGGACGGTGGCCGCGCCCGGGATCATGTCGGCGAGCTGGGCGGCGAGGCGGCGCTGGCGGTCGGTGTCCGGGCAGGCCAGAGTTCCGCTCGGCATGGCGAGCATGCGATACTCCGTTGTTCGTAGGAGTGCGGTGCGGCGGTTTTCGTGCATGAAGCCCCGCCGCCCGCGTGATGTGAATTGGCGCCCCTCGGGGTGCCGGCCCGGCGCTTGGGAGTTGGTAGCTCCCGGGCGCCGGTTTGCTTTGCTGCGCTACGTCACGGACCGTGCGCTCGCATTCGCACCACCCCCTCCTCCCTGCCTTCCACCTGCTCGTTCCGCCCCTCCCCGGGTCGCTGCCCGGCGGGGGACGACGAACATACGTAGACACCCGCGGACAAGTCCATCCCTGGCCCTAACCCGTCGCACAGGGCTGGCGACGGCCGGTATTGGGGAAGGTGCTCCCGCGATCGGTCGACAACGACTGGGTACCGAATGCGACGCGGGGCGTTGCGCGAGTCGCCACGACAACGCAACATGCATAGAGGTTCTCCAGGGGCTGGCACACTTGAGGATCGGGGCCCGATCAACAGGTGCGATACAGCAACGTACGTTAGTTGCACGGATGTATCAAGCCTGGATTACAGTTGTCCCCGACGCCGCCCCGACCGGCCCGACCGCCACGCTGCAGGAGTTCATGTGCCCCCACGTCAGTTCGACGGCAGTCGCGTGCGTGCTGTCCGGCGGGGCAAGGACCTTGGCCAGAAGGAGTTGGCCGCCGAGGTAGGTGTCAGCGGCCCCACTGTCGCGCGATGGGAGAGCGGCCAGGACTTCCCCAAGGGCGAGAAGCTCCCAGCGATTGCAGCGGCGCTCAGTCAGCCGCTCGATGTTCTCTTCCCCCACGACGGCCCGCAGGACCTGCAGCTCCTGCGGTGCGACGCCGGCCTCAGCGTGGCGCAGGCCGCTGCGATCATCGGCACGAGCCGCGTGCCAGTGAGCAACGCCGAATCCGGTCGGCGCAGGCTTAACGATGCTTACGTGCAGCCGCTCGCAGAGGCGTACGGGGTGACCGAAGCGGAATTGCTGGCCGCCCAGGACTGCTCGTTCGGCCTTCGCCCCAGGACCTCGCGTGACGACCAGGCATCCGCACCCCGCACGATCGGAGAAAAGATCAACTATCTCCTGGAGCACGGGTACGTGGGCCAGGAGGCACCCTCTGACGAGGAAATCGCGCGGGTCGTCAATGACCACGCAGGCGGGACAGCCGTCACAACTGACGACATCGTCGCCCTTCGCACGGGTGCCACAACCGAGGCTTCCGACGTAGTGCGTGCCGGCCTAGCCGAGGCGCTCCAGGTCGACGCCGGCCTCTTCCAGGACGATGCCGAGGTCAACCCTGCGGCCCGCGAACTCCTGGAGGCGATCCGCTTCCTCGGCTCGATTCACCGAGGACAGATCCTTGGTCTGGCTGCCCGCGGCAACAGCGGGGGCCTGTCGGCCGAGATGATGGCCAACATCAACGACCTCGTCGGAGAACTGAAACACAAGCTGCCAGAGGTGCAGGACGGGGAGTGACTCCGTCGGCAAGCGGTTCTCGCGGGCTTGGATCTTTGAGACGTTTCCGCTCTGCAGGCTTCGCCGTCTGATGCGGATCGTCGACCGCGCGTGGAGGGACTGGCCGGTCGTGCCGCTCGCAACTGGCCCGCGGCGCTGCACGCCGCCGGGTTCACCGCCGTGCAATGCCACGCCCGTCCGGCCTGGACCGACACCTACCAGAACATCTACCGCGTCGCGCTCCAGCTCGGCGACCCAGGCCCGGACACCGCGCTCGCCGGACTGCAAAGCGACCCGCCGTCGCCTGCCCACCGCCCACCTCCTGCGCAGGGTCGCCGTCACCGCCGTATCCGGCTGAACCTCCGACCGACCAGGCGCACAAGTGGTGCAGGAACGTCAGCCCAGGTCGGCCAGAACGGCGGCCACGGCGTCGTAGGTGTGCTCCACCCCGGCGGCGTTGCCCAGCCGGTGGCGCTCCAGACGGACGGCGCCGAGGTGGCGGACCTCGTAGACCAGCGAACGCCATACGGCGGCGGGAGAGCGGTCCCGCTCCCCATACGCCTCCCAGAACGCCACGCGTTCGTCCTGCTTCGCCGTCGCCATGCGGATCGTCCAGTCCGCGGCCGGGTCGCCCCACCAGGTGCGGTCCATGTCGAGCACCCCGGTGATCGTGGGCTCCGCGGCCCCGGCATCGAGCATCACGTTGACCGTCCACAGGTCCCCGGTCAGCAGCCCCGGTTCGGTGACCTCGTCGAGCCCGGCACGCTCGTGCGCGGCCACCGCGGCGACCTTCCGTACGTCGGCCGCGTCCAGGCCGGCCCCGTCCAGGTCGGCGGCGATCTCCTCCAGCGACGTGATCACCGCCCCGCTCCACGTCCCGTGCCCCGGGCCGCAGACGGGCCCGAAGTACGGGCCGCGCACGTCGTGTACGGAGCGGGCGATGGCGCCCATCTGCCGGAAGAACACCGGCCACGCCGTGCGCGGATACGTCCCCAGGTGCTCCGGAGCCGCTACACCGTCCAGGTGGGTCTGGAACATCCAGTCCCTGCCGATCACCTCGTGCGACCAGTCCGCCGCCAGGACCCGCGGCATCAGCGGCGCGATCACCGCCAGCCACGGCACGCTGCCGTACTCGTTGCGCATCAGGTGGCGCTCACTGCGGAACTGGCGGGCCTCTTCCGGCGCAACCCGCAGGATCACCGGCCGGTCCCGCCCGGCCAGGGCCACGCGGTACACGGTGTTGTACATCCCCGTGCCCAGCTCGACGGCCGACACCGGCACGACGGCGTCCCCGAAGGCCCGTCGGCAGACCTTCCCGATCTCCTGCGCGGTCAGTGACTGCTGGAACGCCTCCGAGGCGCGCTCAACCGGCTGGTAGTCCATGCCGCCAGGATGCCCCGCCCGACAGCCGTTCGTCACATCGCGTACAGCGGTACGGCGGAAATAGGTCTGTCCTGACACGGCCCCGGCCCAGGGCCCGTACGTGCCAGGCTCCCGGGCGGGAGCCTGGCAGTCCAGCCGCGCTTCTATCAGGCTCGCCCGCCGCGCCGGGGCACTTCGCCGATACCCGCGCCCGCCGTACGGCTGTGCTTCTACTGTCCAGCCCGACAAGGATCACTGGGGGCGTGCGGAAGGGGCCTGGCAGTGGGGCGGGATCTGGGTCTGGACGGGGTGCTGGACCACTTCACCCTGTCCAGCGACGAGGCGGGCTGGTTACGGAACAAGACCGGGGCGACGAGGCTGGGCTTCGCCGTTCAGCTCAAGTCTTTGACCTGGCGCGGCTGGTTTCCCCGGATGCGCCTGGAGCTGCCGCCCGACGCGGTCGAGCACGTCGGCAAGCAGGTGGGCGTTGCCGCGTCCGAGCTGGGGTTCTACGACTTCACCTCGCGCGCCGCGAAGCGGCACCGCAGCGAGCTGCGGGATCTGACCGGCTGGCACGAGTGCACCAGGACCGACCTGGTCAAGCTCGTCTCGCACCTGGTGGACCTGATCGAGCCGCCGACCGCGGCCCAGGTCACCACGGTCATCCGCTCCGCGCTGCACCAGGCCCCCGGTCGGACAGTCCCGCACACGGCGCCGGGCTAGGACGCGATGAGGTCCACGCCGAGCAGCTCAGAGAGAGTGGCCACCGTCTGCTTCGGGTCCTGGTTGTGTACCCCCGCAAGGCCGAGCTGCTCTGCTGCCTGAACGTACGCTTCGGTGTCATCGACGAAGATGCACTGCTCGGCCGGCAGATCCATGAGCTTGAGCGTGATCTCGAAGAGGCTCGGGTCAGGCTTGCGCATCAGGTGCTGCTCGGAGATCACCACGACGTCGTACAGCCGCTCAAGCTCGTAGCCGTCGTATAGGTCCCACGGGGCCAGCCCCACGCTGTTCGACAGGATGCCCACCTTGATCCCGGCTCGCCTCGCCGCCGCAGCCGCGTTGATCAGCAGCGGCTCAGGGCGAAGGGCACCGAAGATGCGCCCCATCAGGTTGTCGGGGGACACGCCCAGCATCTTGCCGGCGAAGTCGTTCCACTCAGTCTGAGAAACCGCTCCGCGCTCAAGGTCGCTGGTGATCCGGACGCCTTCGTCGTCCTTGTACAGGGCCGTGAGGCAGGCGCCCTGTGGAAGACCCTCGCGCTGCTCGAAGGCGAGCACAGCAGGCAGCAGGGGGGTGGTGAGCACGCCTCCGAAATCGAGGATGAGGCCGGTGCGGTTGGACATGCGGGAACTCCATTGCTGAGATTTCGGACGCCCATCCAGACCGGACAGCGTCACGGACTCGGCTGCATATGGTGACGACAGCACTGTGCGTCACGAGGCCAGAGTCCATTCATCACTAACTGGGCGGAGCAGGGCCTATCAGTCCGCTCAACCCACGGTACCAGCCCAGTTCGTGCAGTCGATGGTGCCGAATCTCACTCAAAAGCCCGCCGCTCAAGATCAATATGCCGATTGACCCCGAGTTCCGGGCAGGCGGTCCATTGCAAGCTATTGATCCACTTCGGATTCCACTCTTGCGGAGTGCATGAGAAGCCCCTGCGCTTGATCCGTCGTGATGTGCGAGTAAGCGATGCTGACTCGCACTAGCCACGCCGCTTCGCTGTCGGTGTCAACGAACGGCTTATCTCTCAGGGCCCCAGCGGCATGCGGACGGACTGGTGTGGTGTCAGCGGCCAGGAGTGCCGCCTTAATCCAATACGATTCTGCAGCCGGCTCAGGGTCAGAGTGCGAGGCGGTAATGTCCTCCGCGGCGAACATCAGGTTTCGTGGAGCATAATGGCGCAGCTTCTCGCAAGCGTCACCAATATCCTGAGTCCATCGGTCTAGGCGGACGTCGATGGGGACGCGTATATGCATGAGTTCCGCAATGCGGCGTCCAGGTGGGTACAGGCTCGTCCCAGGAAAAGCCTGCACCAGGTCAAACCAGAGCGGATAAGTCCTGTAGAGGGTTTGCCATGTCTTCCAGCGGGCTACTGCAGCACGGGTGGTGGGAATACTCGCCCCTGCGGCAACGATCAGGAAGAGCAGGTTCATCCATATCGATGTGACATCCACAAGGAACTGAACTGTGGAGGGGCTTAGGGCGAAGGCCACCGCAACCCAAAGGATGGTGATACGAGCGACTGTATGGACCAGCCCCATCCACATCGAGATTCCCATCAGGCCCAGCCCGACGCGCATGCTTGTGCTCTCGGCCTGTCGCGCCGCCCTCGTCCACTGGTAGCCGCAAACTGCGGTCGTGATAAGCGGGAAGAAGTAGAAGACGGTCATGTAGACCGCGACTCCCCATTCTCCCGCATGGTCGATGAGGAAATTTTGGCTTGGCCTGTCGCGCTCCACCACGGTGAAGAACAGGACCGTGAGCAGAATTACGCCTATTGCCCCCGCCCTATATGATGCGCGGGCAATCCAGCGGGAAACCGCGACGTGCCGAGGCACGACCGCCTCCGTGCTCTTTCCGTAGCTGGTGGCGACGTAAGTCAGGGCTGCCATGATCGCTGCGGTACTGGCAAAGTGTCTGAGTAGGGCGCTCAGGTCTACCACGGGAATGCGGTCTACCGCATCCATTGCCGCTGGCGTGTAGAGACACAGGGCTACGGCAAATCCCGCATAGCCGCCCCAGAGAGCCCTGCGGTGAGAGTCACCATACCGAACTGCAGGAAATCGCCAGATGGCGATAACGGTCATGACTGCCGCAGTCAGGTATTGAAAGTATTCGAACACGGAACCAGTGGATCTCTACGCGGGCTGCATTTTGTCGACCCGCAAGGTCGGTTGAGTGCAGACTTGACTGCCGGTAAGGGGACTACGGGGCGCAGCGGAAGTCACAAGGCCGGAAATTGCGCCTAGGTGCTCGCCAAGCGCTCGCGGCTATACTCGACGCCGGGGAGGAGCAACAGGGTGAGCAAGCGAATTCTCTAGAAGGCTTACCATGTCATCTCCTGTGATCGACTGGCGGCGCGCCAATCGCTTTATCAACGAGGCCGACAGTTCGGCTTGCTTTTCCTCGGGACTATCGAAGTCGACTCGCCCTTGGACCAGAGTCGACGGAAAACGTCTAAGGACTTCCTGGCGAATTCGCTCAGGGACGTATCGCTCGATCTCGGCAGCCGTCAGGCAAGTCCCGTGGTCCAGCCATTCGTGTACGAGCTCATGGAGAATGATGTGCTCGGTTTGATTTCGACTCGAACGGCGACGATAGAGAATGATCGTAAACTCCGGCGCTTTGACCCGAAGGCCGCACGCTGCGCCCAGACCTCCGTCGGGGTCGTCCAGTGGCACTAGCCGAATCTGGCGACCCAACAGGGCTTCCATATTCCGCACCAGAGCCTCAACACTGAAAGGGGTGGGGATAGGGAGGCCCACGAGCAGTCTCTCGCATTCCTTCACGAAGGCGCGCCGTGAAGGGCCTCGACGCCAACGCATAGTCGCTCCCTAGAAATTCCACCGATATTCGCCGCCAGCTCAATCCCGATACTCGTACGCGAGGCGCTGGTAGCCAGGAGCTTGCGCTTTGGGTGCGTGGTGGTTGGCCAGCACGCCTGTCTGCGCCTAACCCTACAAGGAGGAAACCGTGATCCACACGGGAGGGGCGCGTAGCGAAGGTCACCCAAGTGCGATAGAGCACAAACTGGGTACCAAGATCGAAATTGAGCGACGACCCTTAATTGATCTTTGAATGCCTCCGGGATGCGACCGGCCATCCTGCCTTGTCAGGTCCATTTCGGTTTATTGTCAGGACCATTTCGGTTACTGCAGGAGCGCCTCTCCAGGGATCGCGTCGCCACGCGTCGGCTGTTCTACGCGAACCCCAACTTCGGGTTGTAGTCAGCGTGGCGACCACCGCGGCCGACTGCTGCTCGGCCTCGGCCCGTGCAGTTCGATACCCACACGGCGCCGGCCGCCTTCGAGCGACCAGGAGTTGCCCGAAGGCGAAGGCGTTCGTCTGGAGCGTCACTGAATGAGTCCCTGCACGTGGCTTCCACGCGGGCCGTCGGGCAAGTTCAGCCCTGTCGGCTTGGCGCAGGGCTGGGCATGCTTGGCTCTCCTTCGGCTTCAATGGAGACATGGACGGAGCAGTGGTTGGGTTAATCGGGACTGCCGTAGGTGCGGTCAGCGGCGTGCTGGGGACGCTGGCTACGACCCGTCTCGGTGGCGCGGAACAGCGGCGCACCCAACGCGGTCAGTCAGAGAGGGAAGGCAGAGCGGTCGCCTATTCGAACCTTGTTACTGAGTGCAGCCGTACTTATCGAGTCGGCTACAGCGCTCACGTGGCGGTTCAAGCGACCCGAGGCGTTCAGCGGTCTCCCATCGTTGCCGACAGCCTCGTGGGGTTCAGGCCGGCTGTCGAGGCTGCCCTCGAAGCTGTAAGTCTCGTGCAGCTGCATGGTCCGGACAGGGTCGCCCACGCTGCGAACAACCTGGCCTCGGCCATGAATGGCTGGTGCCATGAGGTGGAGCTTCTGTACGACGGCGAAGGAGACGAGCAACGGGCAAGCGAGGCCATCGAACTGTACGAGGAGATGGAAGATCGGTTCGTAGCGCTGGGGCGAGAAACGCTCAGCGGTGTAGCGGTGCGTTAGGCGATATGGCCGGGGTGTTGTTCCGCCCTATGTACCGGCACTGCCTCGCGCGGCGACTCGCCGTGACGTTGTGTTAGGAGTCGACGGATCGCCCTCACCTACCACTCGTGATGAGCCTCCTGGCCTGCTCGGCAAGGAGGCTGGCGGCTCGCGCCAGGTCCTCCGGGGTGTCCACGGCTACCCCGTCGTCCAGGACAGGGACCATCTGTACGGCGTGGCCGTGTTCGACGAAGCGCAGCATTTCCACTCCCTCGGCGCGCTCCAGGGGCCCCTGTTGCAGCTGTCGGAAGCGTTGGAGGGCTGGGCCGGTGAAGCCGTAGAGGCCCAGTTGGCGGAGGTACTTCGGTCGGTCGCCCTTCGGGTAGGGAATGGGCTGGCGCGAGAACATCAGGGCGTCGCCATGGGCCGCGACGACGACCTTGACGACGTTGTGATCCAGGACGGAGCCGACGTCAACCAGCTCGGTGTACGCGTTCACGGCGAGCGTGCCCGACGGCAGGTGCTCCAGGGCCTCGGAGATAGCGTCGATGGCGGTCGGCGAGATGAACGGCTCGTCGCCCTGGACGTTGATGTACGCCTCGGCATGCAGGCGCTCCGCGACCTCCGCGACACGATCGGTGCCGGTGAGGTGCTCTCCGGTGCGGATGCAGTCGATGCCCAGTTGGCGGCATGCTGCTTCGATGCGTTCGTCGTCGGTCGCCACGACCGCTCCGTCGAGACGTTTGGCCTCTTGGCAGCGCTGGTGGACGTGCCAGAGCAGCGGCTTGTCGCCGAGGAGGGCCAGTGGTTTGCCGGGGAAGCGCGAAGCGCCCCAGCGGCAGGGTATGACGGCGATGTGCCGGCGCGGTGTGGTGCCGGTCGGCTGTGCTGTGGTGGCGGCCACGGCGTCCTCCTGGTGATCGAATAGGGGCGGGACTTCAGGTGAGCAGGGCGAGCTTGGCGCGGACGGTGGGTGAAGCGGCGCTCGTGAACGGCCGCCATTCGTAGCCGTCGACCTCCTCTTCTTGGAGCGTCACCGCGTGCTCTGCGTCGAGGCGGAAGGCCCAGCGGAAGTCCACGTGCTGGTGGGCCGGTTCGTCCCTCGAGGGGTTCGCGTCGATGGCGTGCACGTCGATGTCGAGGGGGATGTCCTCGTAGCCGGAGAGCGGGACGACGGCGCTGGGCGGGATGCCGGTCTCCTCGTGCAGTTCGCGCAGGGCGGCGTCGCGCAGTTGCCGGTCATCGGGTTCGTTGTGCCCGCCGGGCGCCAGAGTTTTCCCGGATGCCTTGTGGACGATGTGCAGTACGCGCCGGTGACCGTCGATGAGGATGGCGCTGCAGGTCACGTGGGCGGGGTACGTCTTGCGGCTCGTGGGGTCGTCCGAGGCGGCGAGCGCGGCGAACAACACTGTGAGGGAGTCGCGTTCGCCTGGGTGCCGGGCGAGGTATTCCTCGGTGACGGAGCGGATGTGGTCGACGGCGGGGGCCACTGAAGATCACCTTTCGAAGTGGTGGAGCCAGGTTCTGGCGATGGCGTTGCGGTCGGGCGCCGGCATCTCGTGCAGTCCGGGCTGGAAGCGGGCGTGGCTGAGCGCGGCGGTGGCGGCGAGTATCTCGGCTTGGACGAGGTGGATGTACGCGCCGACGGCGGCGCCGTGCACGAAGTTGACGGCACCGCCGTCGGCGAGCACGTAGAAGTAGTGGCCGGTGACCTCGTATCGCGTCAACTGGTTGCTAACGGGGCTGCGTTCGTAGAGGTCGTGGAGGCTGCCGAGTTCGAGTTCATCCTCGGAGGAGGTCACCGATCCGAGGTACGCGCCGTTGCGCAGGGCGGCGAAGTCTCCGTGCCGCAGCGCTAGATTGCCTGTGGCGCATAGGACGAGTTCCGCGTCACGTACGGCCTCGGTGGTGGATGCGCTGGTGCGGAAGCCGAGGGAGTGCGCCTGGACTCGCTTGATCGGATCGCTGTCGTACACGGTGACGCGCAGGTCCTGGGCGTGCAGGGTCTGGGCGATGGCCCGGCCGATCTTGCCGAAGCCGATGACGCACGCGTTGCGGCTCGTGAGGATGTCCCCGCGGGTGCGGACGAGGGCGTCGGTGGAGAAGACCACGGAGCGGCCGACGAGGTGGTCTTCGCAGTCCTTGAGCGGGGAGCGGGCCACGGACACGACCGGGCACGGTAAGGAGTCGAGCGCCGCGTACCGCTGGTGTCCGTTCTCGGTGTCCTCGACGACGCCGAGGATGCGGCCGGAGAACTTGTTCACGAGGGTGTCGAGGCTCGCCGCGAAGTAGCCGCCGATGTCCACCAGAACGACGTCCCGGCCGCCCGCAGTGTCTTCCAGATAGTCCAGGGCCTGGGCCTCGTCGGTGAACCGCTCTCGGGTGAGGTCGTGGACCGGGAAGGTACGGCGGACGGCGTCGAGGGTCGGCTGGTGGATCGACCGGGGCTTGGGCAGCACGGCGCCGATCGTGCTTACCGCGGTCACGGCGCGCAAGAACGCAGGACGCTCGGGGAGCAGATGCGTGATGACGAGCGTCGTGATCGCCCCGCCCGCGGGGAACTGCGCGGTGATCTGTCGGAAGAAGGCGTCCAGCCGCGCTCGCTCGGGACTTTCCATAGCGTCTCCTCTCGGGCTCCGGGTCGCGGGGCTATGCGGCTCGGCTGTAGTTGGGGAGCTGGGCGGCCAGGGCCTGCATGTGGTTGCGCAGCCCGTTGTGGAGGTCGACGCGCGGCTGCCAGCCGAGGACCTCTCGGGCACGGCTGGGGTCGGCGCGGGTGAGGAGGACGTCACCGTTTCGCGCGTGGTCCTGCTGGAGCTGGATGTCGCGGCCGGTGAGGCTGGTGGCGATGTTGATCACTTCCAGCAGCGACGCGTTCGACCCGCCGCCCACGTTGATCGCACCGGTCGCGGTCGGTACGACGGCGGCGGCGATCGTGGCGGCGACCACGTCGTCGATGTAGGTGAAGTCGCGTCGCTGGTGGCCGTCTCCGTACAGGCGGAGCGGCTGTCCGGTCAGGGCGGCCTGCAGGGCGCGGTGGGTGAACATGTCGGGGCGCTGGCGGGGGCCGTAGACGGTGAAGTACCGCAGGGCGACGACGCTGGGGCCGATGGGGCGCTCGGCGTAGGCGAGGCAGAGCTGTTCCTCGGCCAGTTTGGTCACGGCGTACGGGGAGGCGGGCTTCGGACGGTCGGCCTCGACGCTCGCTCCGCCGTCGGTCGGACCGTAGACGCTGGAGGAGGAGGCGACGACCAGTCGCCGTACGCCGATGCGGGTGCAGGCTTCCAGGACCCGGTGGGTGGCCAGGACGTTGGACGCGACATAGTCGCCGAACTGCGGGCCCCAGGACGGTCGTACGCCGGGGATTCCGGCGAGGTGGAAGACCGCGTCCGCCTCGATCAGGAGGGGGTCGATCGCGCAGTGGAGGAGGTCGGCGGTGACGTGGTGGTATCCCGGGAGTCCCCGCAGGGCGGCGAGGTTGGCGGCGGCCGTGGGGTCGGTGGACGGGTCGCGACGGTCGACGCCGATCACGGTGGTGCCGGCCTGGACGAGGGCGTGGGCGAGGTGGGAGCCGATGAATCCGGCGGAGCCGGTTACCACCGCCCGGCGGGGTGCGGCGGTGGTCGGGGGCTGCTCGTGCTGCGGCACGGAAATCTCCAGAGAGGTGGTGTCGAAGGGGGAAGGTCAGGTGAGGCGGGACAGGACGGTTCTGCCGTGCGCGCTCAGGGTGAGGGCGTTCTCCTTGTGGCCCTTGACCAGGGCGGTGGCCGCCTCGATGGCGCCGAAGGACTCCAGAAGGTGGCGTTCGGAGCCGTTCAGCGGGCGTCCGTACCCGTCGAGGAAGGCGGTCCGGAGGTGGGGCGCGGCCTGCCAGCGCCGGAACTCGAGCCGAGCGAAGTCGCGGATGCGGGCGTCAAGTCGCATGTGTTCGAAGTCGCAGATGCCGAAGGCGTCGCCGACCAGCCAGTTGCGCGGTTGGTAGTCGAGGTGGCAGACCGCGCTGTCCATGAGGCTGTTGTCCAGGACGGCCGCGTGGTGGTTCAGCAGGTTCCGCTCGGCCGTGTTGATCAAGTCGGCTTGAACGGCCTGGTCGATCCAGCCCTGGAGGCGCTGTGCCAGCACGACACCGACGGCACCGCCCCGGGGCATGGAGGTGGCCCGGTGAAGGGCACCGAGGACGTGGCCGGCCTCATGATGGGCCAGCTCCTCCTCGGGTGAGCCTGGTGCCACGGTGTCCGCCCGGTTGCCCGCGAGCGCGGTCATCAGGATAGTTCGGGTGGCGTCGTGTCGGCCGACCAGCGTCGGGGCGTGGCCGTTCAGGTGGGTTCCCCAGGTTCGGTAGGCGTGAAGCTCCCGTGCGTACCGGTCCTGCTCGGCGTGCTGCTTTGCGACGAAGTGTCGCCCACCGGCGTCCACCACCCGCACCACCCGGAGAGGGAGCAGCAGGTCCGGCACGACCTCGACCGCTCCGAGGAAGTCGTGCGCCAACTGGATCCGTGGGTCGTCTGCCACCGTGGTCACGACGATGCCTCCGGCGCGAGGTGTGCGGTGTCGTTGTGCCGGTCGAGCATCCAGCGGGTCTGCCCGAGCCGGTTGTGGTGCTCCTGCCAACGGGTGATGGAAGCGTGGTTGACCGTGAAACCCGCGGGGGAGCCGATCGGGATGTCCAGGAGCAGTGTGTGGGCGGTGATCACGATCTCGCCGTGAGCCGCGAAGAGGACGCGCTGCCCCCGGTGCTGGTCGATGATGTCGCGCAGGAAGGTACTGGCGCGTTCCAGGTAGCCGTTCCAGGTGTCGGAGCCAGCGGCCCACTGCTGGTCCGGGTGAGCGTGGGGGCCGCCGTCTGCAGCGGTCTTCACAGCGGTCCAGGGCTTGCCGTCGGCGTCGCCGTGAACGGGTCCGTCGAGGCGTTCGTCGGTGGACATGGGTATTCGCAGTGCCTGGCTGATGATCTCGCCGGTCTGGATCAGGCGGACCCGCGGGCCCGTGTAGACGAGATCGAAGGGCTGCTTCTGGTGCTCAGTGGCCAAGCGGCGTGCCACCGCCTCGACCTGGGCATACCCCAGGCTGGTCAATCCGGTGCAGGTGTTCGGGCCCCCGACGAGGCCGTCGGCGTTGCACTGGGCCTGGCCGTGCCGGACGAGGACGAGTTCGGTGGCGATCATGAGGCTCCTCGGTGGCGGAAACGGAGGGGCAAGCTGTAGCGGTAGCCGTTGCGCCCGACATACGGGGCGGTCAGCACGGCGTGCAGGCCCAGGAAGCTGTCGAGCTGGCCTCGGTCCGTCGTGCCCAGCCGGGCGTCGTGGCGTCGGGCTGCCGCGTTGTACGCGAGCAGGGCGGCGTTGACGGCTTGGTCCGTGAGCGGTCCGTAGGTCAGGTGGAGCGTCGCGATGAGCTTGGCGAGGTCGTAACCCATCGGGGCAAGGGACAGGTCGTCGGTGTCGACGGCGACGATGTCCTGCGTGTTGGTGATGATGAAGTTCCGCGGGTTGCAGTCCTTATAGAAGGCCCACGGTCCCTGGGCGGTCGCTTCCAGAAGGCCGAGCATCGCGTGCAAGGCCGCCTTGTTCGGCAGGTAGCCCTGCTCGTGGCGTCGCCGTAAGGCGACCTCCCGAACGCCGAGGTAGTCGTCGAACGTCGTGCCGTCCTGGAAGCGGTGCGGGATGCCCAGCGACGCGGACTGCAGGTCGCTGGCCCAGGCGACACCGTGGGCGTGGCCCAGCAGTTCCGCCATGCGCGGGAGGTCTTCGGGGCGTACGGAGCGGCCCTCGATCCGCTCGAACGCCAGGCTGTCGGGTCCGACGGTGTAGAGCGTCGGCTGCCGCAGCGGCTTGGCGTGTTCGTTGATCCACCGGTAGTGGCGCACAGCCCCCGCCGCGCGCTCCGGTGTCGCGTAGTGCTTGGTGAACGGTGGGACTGTCATGGCCGGCGCCCCTCGTTCGGCTGCGCGACGACGAAGGTGATGAGGGACCTGGTGGTCAGCGGCTGGTCCGGCAGGAATTCGTGCAAGGTCGCGGCCAGGGCCCCGGGGTTGCCGTACAGGCCGGGCGCGAGGTTGTACTTGGGGTTGGTGGCCAGGTAATGAGCCGTGTGGTCGTGGTCGGCGAAGGTGAAGGAGTGCTCCTCGTCCAGGACGGCGATCACGACCAGCGAGGAGGCGGCCAGGTCGGCGAGGTTGCCGCTGTGGGCTGCGGTGTAGAGGCTTTCGTGCTTGTCGGCCCGCAGGTCGAGGCCGGCGGAGGCGACGAGCTGGTCCATCTCCCGGTAGCTGTCGAGGCCCTTGGTGACGAGCACGGCCAGGCCCCCCGGGGCAAGGACCCTGGCGATCTGCGCGATGACGTCCTTGGGCTGGGGCGAGTGGTAGAGGCAGAACGCGGCGACGGCGACGTCGCACGATCCGGCGGGCAGCGGGAGGTCGTGGAAGTCGCCTTCGACGAAGTCCACCGTGGTGTCGTGCAGCTCCTTGGCGCGCTCGCGGGCCTGGGCGAGCAGGGAGGGGGCGGCGTCCAGGCCGACGACGCGCTGCGGCCGGAGCTGCTCGGCGATGACGAGGCTGCTCGTGCCGCGACCGCAGCCGATGTCGAGTACCACGCCGAGCCGATCCGGCTGCGAGTGGTGGGTCTGCACCAGGCTGACGATCGTCTCGGGCACGGGGTGGCCGGAGGTCTTCGCGCGCATCAGGGCGCTGGTCCGCCCGGCCAGCCGCGAGGCGTGCCCGTAGAGCTCGTGCTGCCGGGCGGGGTCCAGGAACGGGTTGGGCTCGTTCATGCCGCACCCCCGGTCCGGGGGCGCGGGCCGTTCAGGACTGCTCGGTGGCCACCTTCTGCAGCCAGCGGCGCGTCTGGCGCCGGTTGGCCAGCAGCACCACGTCCGCTCCGGAGCCGAACTCCTCGATCTTCGCCATCACGCGGGGCCGCATCTTGCGCCGGTACGTGGCGACGTACTTGATCACGCCCCAGTGGATGCGGTTGTGCACCCCGTTGCCCTTGTGCCCGGCCCCGTGCCGGATCTGCCGGGAGAAGATCCCGTACAGCGCCGCCAGGGTCGACACGTCCATCAGGACCACCGTGTCGCAGGCTTCGAGCCGCACCTGCAGCGTCGAGTTGTAGTTGCCGTCGATCACCCAACGCGGCTGCGCGACCAGCTCGCGCTGCAGCTCGGTGAACTTGTCCATGGGCAGCGCGTTCCACTCGTCGTCGTAGAACGCGGCGTCCAGGTGCGTGACCGGGGCGTCGAGGATCGTGCCCAGTTCGCGGGCCACGTGGGATTTGCCGCTGCCTCCGCAGCCGACGATGGCGACCTTCTTCATGGTGCTCCAGCGTAGAGAGGTTCGCGTGTCCGGCGGGGCCATCCTCCAGGTCCCGTCCGGATGATCCAGGCGCCGTGGCCTGTCGAGCGGTCGGCATCAGGCAGCTCCCCGCTCGGTCGCGGTGGCCTGGACGAGGCCGTGCAGGACGGATTCCAGGGTGTCGACCTGCTTGCTCAGGCCGAACAGGCGCAGGCGGTCCACGCACGCGGCGATCAGATCGGCGTGCTGCTGGGTGCCAGCGATCTCGCGGAGGTAGGAGAGGCGGTCGAGCACGTCGTGGCCGGAGCGCACGACCAGCTCCTTGGGGACGAACCGGTCGGCGAAACGGATGTCCGCCGGGGCCAGCGGAAGGCACCCGGCGAGCACGGCCTCGAAGATGCGCTGGGTCATCTGGCCGACGGCGGCGTACCGCTCGGGCAGCATGAGCACCGTGGCCAGGGACCGGCCGTAGACGCCGGCGGCGGCCTCGAACGGGATCCGGCCCACGAAGCGGACGTGCGGCCAGCGGTCGGTCTTCGTCCATTTCCCGGCGACCAGGTGGTCGACGCGGGCGGCGGCCGGGGCGAAGAAACGGTCGAAGGGCTCGTCGCGGTCGTACTGGTTGCCCACGTAGCCGAGCGCGAGGTCCCGAGGCCGTGCCGCGAGGGTGAGGGGATCGGCCTGGGCGAGGAGGCCCTCGGCGACGGGGAAGAGCAGCGAGTGCGCACCGTGGGTCGGGGCGACGGCGGCCTCGCAGACGCGGGCGTGTGCGGTGCGTCGCCACACGCTCTCGGCCCGCAGGGTGCGGTCCTTGTCCCAGATCACGGTGGGCATCCGGTGCCGCACGGTGTAGTGGTTGATGAGCTGGGCCTGGCGGT
This sequence comes from Streptomyces sp. NPDC002055, assembly GCF_040296705.1. Lineage (NCBI taxonomy): Bacteria > Bacillati > Actinomycetota > Actinomycetes > Kitasatosporales > Streptomycetaceae > Streptomyces > Streptomyces sp. NPDC002055. The sequence goes on along the minus strand of NZ_JBEOXS010000014.1, from coordinate 104,283 downwards.
GGAGGTCGCAGGTGTGCCCCTCGCTCCCGCACATGGTGGTGTTGCGGCCGGTGATCGCCCAGCGCCACTCCAGGAACAGGGCGTCGAGGCCCGGGAGGCCGTCGTCGAAGGTGTACGCGTCGCCGAGGTCGTCGCCGGCTTCGAGGCGGTCGCGGTCGGCCTGCAGGAAGACGATGTCGTGACCGCGGGCGAGGAGGGCGTCGATGAAGGGGCGGCGGTGGCTGCGGCCTCCGTCCGGGGTATCGGTGACGCCGTTGCCGAGGAAGCCCCAGAAGCTGTATCCGATCTTCACTTGGTGATCCACCGCCCTTCGAGGAGCAGGGCGTCGAGCCCGGAGTTGGCCAGGCAGTCCAGGGCCATCGCCGGTGTCCCGCAGATCGGCTTGCCCTTGACGTTGAGGGAGGTGTTGATCAGCACGGGCACCCCGGTGCGGCGGCCGAAGGCGGTCAGGACCGCGTGCATGAACGGGTTCTGCGACCTGGTGACGGTCTGCAGGCGGGAGGTGCCGTTGGCGTGCACGATGGCCGGCACCTGCTCGCGCGTCGTGTCCGTCACGCCGGAGGCCATGGACATGTACGGCGCCTGCTGGCCGAGGGTGAAGAACTCGTCGGCGCGTTCGGCCAGGACCATGGGGGCGAAGGGCCGGAACGGTTCGCGGAACTTCACGGTGGCGTTGAGCCGCTCGACGACGCCGGGCTCCAGCGGGGAGGCGAGGATCGAGCGGTTGCCCAGGGCTCGCGGCCCGGCTTCGACGGCTCCCTGGAACAGGCCGACGATGGTGCCGTGGGCGAGCTGGTCGGCGAGGAACTCCGCGGTTTCGATGCCGAGGGTCTTCTGGTGGAGGCCGGGCCAGGGGGCGAGGTCGAGGGGCTGGTCCTCGTAGGACGGGCCGAGGTAGCAGGTGCGGGCGATGCCGGCGACCGGGCGAGGGCTGCGCCGATCGACGTGCACGGCGAGGGCGGCGCCGATCGCGGTACCGGCGTCACCGGGCGCGGGCGGCACGAATACCTCGTCGAAGATGCCGGCCTCGATGATCTTCCCGATGCTCACGCAGTTCGTGGCGACACCGCCCCCCACGCACAGGCGCGAGGAGCCCGTGAGCGCATGGGCGCGGCGGGCCAGGTGGACCATGACCTGCTCGGTCCGCTCCTGGAGGGCCGCCGCGAGGTCCTGGTGGACCTCGGTCAGGGGGTCGCTCGGGTGCCGCTCGGGGCAGGTCTCGGCGATGAACCGGCGGGACGTCCGGTCGTATCCCGACGTGAGGGTGCGCGTGGGGAAGTAGGCGGGGTTGATGTGGAAGCCGGTCGCGGTCGTGCGGACGGCGTCGGCGAACAGGTGGCGGAAGCGGGCGGGGTCGCCGAGGGCGGCCAGCGCCATCACGGTGCCTTCCTCGTCGCCCCGGCGCCAGCCCAGGTGCTCGGTGACAGCGCCGTACACGTAGCCGAGCGAGGCAGGGTCGTTGATCGCGTCCAGGGTCTGCGCGACAGGGCGGAGCGCGGTGTGCCCGTGGGCGATGGTGGTGGTCTGCCGCTCGCCGAGGCTGTCGACCACGAGCACGGCGGCCTCGTCCCAGCCCGAGGCGGCGAGGGCGGTGAGCTGGTGGGCGCGGTGGTGCAGGACCGGCACGACGCGGGCGGCGGGGAACTGCCGGCCGATCACGCGCAGGCGGAGCTGGGTGCGCAGGGCCACCTTGGCGAACCCGTGCGCTCGGGCCAGGGCACGGTCGCGTGTCGCCGGGGAGAGCGCCAGGCGCAGGGCGGCGGGCGACTCGGCGAGGTAGCGGGCGGGCTGGAAGTTGTAGGCGACTGCGTCCACGTCGGCGGCGCTCAGTTTGGCCTGGCCGAGCAGCCACTCGATGGCGCGGGCCGGGTAGAGCTTGGTGTGCTTCTCCTCGGAGAGGCGTTCCTCCTCGACGAATCCGATCAGTTCGCCGTCCACCAGGAGGGCGGCCGACGAGTCGTGGGTGTACGAGCACAGGCCGAGGACGACCGAAGGGGTGCGCTTCACGGGCCCGTCACCTCGCCCCGGCGGTCGCGGCGGGCTTGGAGGAGCGGCGATCCAGCTCGCCGTACCAGGCGGTGAGGGCCTGGCCGAGGGGACCATCGATCCCGTCGGCCGCCCGCCACGCCTGCTGGCGCTGCCCGTCCTTCCACAGCCGGTAGCTGCGCAGCGTCTCAGCCATCGTGTCCCAGCCGGGGTGGCCGGTCACGTCACGGGCCTCGACCTGGTCGAGCAGGCCGTCGAAGCCCTTCCATGGCGTCCGCAGGTCGGGCATGACCGGGCTCGCGGTGAGCGAGGTCAGCTCCTCGGCCCGCTCGACGTGCTCCTCGTAGACGTGCAGCGAGCCCACGTGCAGGTGGAACTCGCCCAGCTCCGCGTCGAGCCACCCGGCGACAAGCTCGTGCAGCACGGTGTAGAAGAACACGTCGTACGGCATGCCGATCCACACATCCTGGCCGCGCATCATGGTCGCCATGTGCAGGCGGCTGGCGCGCAGGTGGAAGCGGAAGCCGAGGGTGCAGGGCACGTCCTCGTGCCCGGCGGCGTCCTGGGCCGGGTCGTAGAGCTGGATCAGGGCCCGCCGGGAGTCGGGGTCCTCCTTGAGGATCTCCACGACGCGGGCGAGCTGGTCGACCTTGCCTCCCCAGTTGCGCATCCTGGGCCCGTACGCGCCGAGCAGGACGCCGTCGTCGGCGTACTGGCGCAGCCGCGCGTTGTAGTCGAAGATCCACGGGGCGTCGGAGCCGGAGAGGTGCCAGATGGTCTCGGCGACCGCGAAGGCCGGGTTCACGATCCGGGCCGGGGGCGCGTAAAGCAGGCGGGCGCGCGGCTGGGTGAGCAGCAGGTGGACGTCGCGGACTTCGCGGGTGGCCATGCCCCGGGGGCTGACCCGCTCGCCGGACTTGGCCAGCGTGATGGCGCCGGAGAACAACTCGGCCATGCTGTCGGCGGTGAGGTGTGTCATCGGGCAGAAACTCCTTCGCCCTGGGGCGACGCGGAGGTCGCGCTCGGGGCATCGTGGTGGACATGGTCGGATGATCTGGCGCTGGTCTCGACGCACTGAGTGATGAGGCGAGCGACCTGGGCCGCGCTGTCACCGCGCCACCGGCACACCGCGTCCAGGGCCGTCTTTGCGACGGGCGTGCTCGGATCACGCAGGGCGCCGAGCGCTTCAGCGACGTCACCGGCGTCGTGGCACCGGGTCGCCAGGCCGTGGCCGGCCAGGTCCAGCGTGCGTTCGCCCGGCGTGCCGATTTCGAGGACCGGGACGTCGAGCAGCGCGGCCTCAATCCCGCACGTCGAATACGCGCTCGCCAGCACATCGGCCCCGGCGAGGCAGCCCCGGGCGCCGACCCGCGGGTCGGCCACAGCCACCGGCGGGCCGCCGTCCCGCTTCAGCAGCGCGGCGAAGGCATCGGCGCCCTGCGCCGGGTGCGGAGCGATGACGAGACCCCAGTCGCCTTCCGCCTCGCCCAGGCCATCCAGGAGGAGGTCCGCCTGGGCCTTGAGGCGAGCGGGGCTGAACGGCTGGCAGGCCCACACCGCGATCCGGGCGGGGGCACGGCGGTTGCCCGGAGCGAGCACCTTCTCCAGGTACCGCCGCTGTGTCTCACGTCCGAGGCCAGCGAGCGCGTCGAAGCGGGGCTGTCCCAGTACGTGGACCTCGGCGTCAGGGTGGCGCATCCACGCGCGGGCCAGCGGAGCGTCCCGTTCGCCCATGACGACGATGTCGCGGCTGTGCAGGGCTGGCCAGGCGACCGACTCCGCCGTCCACGCCCCGTGCTGGACGTGGACCGTGTTCACGCCGTGCCGCTCGGCCGCGTGCGCGGCCAGTGCGCCCAGGGGGCTGGTGTCGTTGCTCAACAGGACGGTGTGCGGCCGGGTCACGGTCAGGACGCCGTCGAGCCAGCTCTCGGCTCGCAGGATGGTCCGCCAGGAGGGCTGGGTGCAGCCGCCGCTGGTTTCGAGGAGTACGGACAAGAGCAGCACGAGCCGGGCAAGTTGGAGGTCGTGGCCCTTGACGTGGACGACGCGTTCGTCGGGGAGGTGCAGACTCTCGGTGGTGCCGGAGTGGGTGAAAAGGTCGCTCGGCGCCGAGCGCAGGTCGATGCCTGTGGCCGTCGGCGCGGAGCACCGCTCCGCCGGGTCGGTGGCGAGGTCGAGCAGGAGGCTCGACCTCCCGTCGCGCTCCAGCTCGGTGAGCACGGGCATCAAGGTGTCGGCGTGGCGGGAGGTCCAGGACAGCGCGACGACGTCTCGCTGTTGCAAGTCCGCGGGGAGCGGGCTCGGGTCCGTGTTCGCCGTACTGACACGGACCCGGTTGCGTAACTGGGCGGAGCGGGTGGGGTTGTGCGGTGCCGCTGCCCCGAGCAGATAGGCGATGCCGGACCAGGTGACGGTGTAGGCGAGGTACTCTCGCGAGCTGCTCGAACGCAGACCGACGCGCCCCTCGTACGGGGCGAGAGCCAGCGGTGCCGGAGTCGACGCGAACGGCTCCCAGGCGTCAAGGGCCAGCAGCTTCCGCAGGACCTCGGCCACGAAGCGCCGAACGGGAACGTGCTGGACGTGGAGCCAACCAGCGCCGCCCGGTGTGGAGGCGAGCGAGGCGCCGTAGCTCTCCAAGGCGTCCATGACGTTCTCGACGAGAGCGCGCACCTCCTGCTGGTCGACGGCGATCGCGTCCAGCTCGGCGGTCCGGATGTGGTCGGTCGTGACGTGACCCAGGACACCGCTGCCGACGAGAGCCCACCGAGGCTGGCCTGCGAAGTCGGAACGGACCAAGCTCAAGCCGCCCGTTGCCCGGGTGCTCACACCAGGCTCCCTTCGACGAACGGCTTCTCGGAGCGCAGGAGTTGCAGCAGTCCCTCGGGTGAGACGACGATCTCGGGCGCGGGCGAGGTGGGTCGCCCGTATCCCCACCCCGCGTGGACGTAGGCGACACCGGCGCGGGCCGCCGCCTCCTGGTCGACCGCCATGTCTCCCACGAACACGGCCGCAGCCGGGTCGACTCCGAGGTCGACCAGTGCCAGGAGGATCGGGTCGGGGGCCGGCTTCGCCCGACCCGTACCAGCGGGGGTGCGGACGGTGGCGAAGGGGCAGCCGAGGTGCGCGAGGAGCGGGGCGGCGCGGTCGACGTGCTTCGACGTCACGACGCCCAGCCGCCAGTCGGCGGCGACGAAGGCATGGAGCACTTCGACAACGCCGATGAATTCGTGTGCGAGGTGTGCGGCAGCGACGGATTCCGTCTCGTACGTCCGCCGGACCGCATCGATGTCGGCGATGCCCAGGCGCTGCATGATGTCGCCGAACTCGCGTCCCAGGTGACGCTCGTAGTCCGTGAACGGAAGGGTGATGCCGTGGGCCTCCTGGACCTTCCGCCATGCCTTCTGCATCACCGGACGGGTGTCGAGCAGGACGCCGTCGAGGTCGAGGAGAAGGGCACGCTGCGCGCGGTCGGCGTGCCGTCTCTCGGCGACTGCGCCTTCGGATGCGGCCGAAGCCGGTGGAGCCATCGGGGCTGGAACGGTCATGGTCTTCCTCCTCGTCAGGGTGCTCGTTGGAAACGGGTCGGCGTGGCTCAGAGGGCCGAGACCGGGTCGAGTTCGCACTCGGGGTACTGGCTGGGACCGCCGGCCTCCTCGAACGCCGCATTGAGCAGTGCCAGGTACATGCGGTCGTGCCGATTCGTGGCCTGCAGGCCACGTGCGTGGCGGGTCAGGGCCCACGCCTTGAGGCCCGTGGGGTCCTTCATGAAGCTCTTTGCGTTCTGCCGCAACATGGCGGGCGTGTGGACCCCTACGGCCAGCCCGGCTCGCCAGAACTGGAGCCACCACTGGCACATCAGCAAGGGACCGGACTCCTCCTCCTTGACGTGATCCGGATGGTTCCGCGCCCAGATCGGGTCCAAGTCGGAATGTGTCGTGGCGACTTCGAGCATGCGGCCGTGCGCCTTATGCATCTCCAGCTCCAGGAGCTGCCGGTGTTGCAGGTGCCGTTGGGCGGTGTGCACCACGGACGCGACGGCAACGGTGGCAACCAGAGCGAGAACGGGACGATTCATCTGCTACCTCACTTGCTCGTGGGTGGGAGTGTCCGTGACCGTCGTGATGCCGCGTCCTGCGGGCCGTCAGGCGAAACCGGAGGCACCGTGCTGCCGGGAGCGGGCAGACGAGAGCGGCGGTGGAATCGGGAAAGGTCGAAGCCGCTACCCCGGACCTCGCCAGCGGGCACGGCGAAGAGGTCGATGCCTGCCTCGCTGGGCAGTTCCGGCGTGGCCTCCTGGATGGCGAGCAGGGCCTCGCCCTGTTCGCGGTGCGGCAGAAGGCCCGGTGGCCCGTTGATGTGTCCCTCGAAGGTCATGGTGTCCCCGGATCAGGTGGAGTGGTAGGCGATGGCGAACACGGCAAACATGGCGAGAACCAGGAGGACCTGAGCGCTGGCCTGTCTCCAGCCCCAGCCCTTCGCGTCCATCCAGCGCAGCGGACGCCTTCAAGTCGGTACGGCCGGCTCCTCGGGGATCACGAGATGTATGAAGGCTTGGTATCGCTCGCCCAGATGCTTGATCACGGCGTGGTACTCGTCGTCATCAGAGCTGATGTTGTGCCGATCGAGGACGATCACACCGACCGCGAATCCGCCTCGGATCAGGCGCTCCGCCTCACCCCAACCGGGGCGGTTCCACGGCGGCGTGTAAACGCCACGGCTGGTGCGCGCACCGGGGAAGTAGCCCGTGGCGACGGGGACGGCCACGTCGTGGAGCCTGGCTCCTATCGCATATCCGTGCTGCTCGGCTTCGGCCTGAAGGGTGTTCCAGTCCTCGTCGGGGCTGGCCCCGCTGCCCAGAAGCAAGCTGTAGGCCAGTACCCGAAGTTGCCGATCATCGGCTCGCCGAGAGTGCCGTTCGTTCGCCTCCCGACGAAACTGCTGACGGAGACGACAAAGCTGTCCGCTGCGGGACGGGCGCACCAACGGAGCGCCGTGGTGCCACCTCCGGATCCCTGCGTTGTCGACGTCCATCCAGTCACTGGACACCGACCTCTCCAGCACCGCCTCGCGGTGAGCCGTGTGCGCCAGCGCGGCTGACGCGCCACGGAATTGATCGTGCGGCGACATGGGGGTGCCTCCATATGTCGTGATCGGATCAAATGCTCGGCGACTGCCCTCCCCGGTACCGAGGCCAACCGGGGAGGGCTCACCAGGAGGAGCCATCGGCGATCTGTGGGGCCTTGGCGGACGACTACTCCTCGTCGTGCCGAATGCTGGCCGCTCCACTCAGCCGTTGGCCGTACCGATGGGTCTCATGAGACGGCGCTGCTCGAATGGAACCGTCCGGGCGGTGGCGGGGCGTCGCGGCTATCTCCGCCTGCTCGTCGGCGCTCACCATCCGCACTCCGTCGAAGAGCCGTTGTTCCCAGGAGGAGAGCTCCCTGCCGAGCTGGGGCGCCGGGCTGACTTCTTCTGTCTCGTCCACGGCTCAGATGCGCCGCCCGACCCCTACGAGCACGCGGCCAATCAGGTTCGGATCGACTCGTGGCGTCCTCGGCTTCGCGGGGCCGGCTAATTGGAGGCCGGTCCGGAGAGCGCGCCGACCTCTCGTCCTCACCGACTCGGTTGGCGGGGTTGAGACCGATCTCGGCCCACACCACCTTGCCGGGCATACCGCGCGCCGGATAGTGGCCCCAGCGCCTGCTCATCACTGCGACGATGAAGATGCCACGGCCCCCCGTCGCCTCCACGCCGACCTGTTTCAGCACCGGCGGCCTCGTGTCGCGATCCCACACCGATACCCTCACCGCGTCGCCGATGATCTCCAGGGCGAGTTCGAAGGTCTGCACCGTGTTTCGCACCGAGAACGGGGAGGCGTCCTCCTCGCCCTCCTTGGGGTGCCGGACGGCGTTCGTGGCCAGCTCCGACACCAGAAGCTGCACGGTCTCGGCGATGCCGGCGTGCACGCCCCAGCGGGACAGAACATCTGCGGTGTGCAACCGCGCCAGACCAACAGCGTTGGGGATATCGGCCAACATGAGGCTATTGCGCGACTGTGGTGCCTTGGACACGGTGTGCCTCCCGAGTTGGGAGAGGAGCGCGGGGTGCGTTCGCTGGCTCTCGCTCGTTTCGTGATGGGGCCGCCGTACCCGGCGTCGGCGATTACGCATTGGCAGACGGCATCCCGGGTCCGCGCCGTCTCCGAATCCGCGGGACCGATGCTTGGCTGATCGCCGACTGCACGGTTGTCCCCGGGCCGGGTACGTCCATAAGAGAACCGCCCCCGCGGCCCGTTAAGAAGGGTGCATGGAGGATGTCTCCAGCCACACGGGTCGGCATGGTTGGTGAAGGGTTGTACGGATGACGAGTACAGAGCGTGATCACAGGAAGCGGGCGGCAACGCGGCGTTTCGACGGACGGCGAGTCGTCGTGACAGGGGGTTCCAGAGGACTGGGCGAGTACGTCGTACGCCTGCTGCTCTCGCAGGGAGCGCAAGTGGCAACGTGCGCTCGGAAGCCCGAGCCGCTGGAGGCGCTTCGCAGTTCGCTCGGTTCACCCGACACACTGTTCACCCGGCCTCTGGACGTCACCGCGCCGGAACTGCTGGAGAGGTTCGTAGACGAGGCCGCGTCAGCGCTGGGCGGCTTGGACGGCGTCGTCGCCTGCGCCGGCGGCGCGCGTGGTCGAGGAATCGCCGAGGCAACGCCTCAAGACTGGTCGACCACGTGGGAGATGAACGTCGGTCATGTCGCGCGGCTCGTAGCGACAGGTGCCCCGCACCTGCGGACTGCTGGTGGCGGCTCGATCGTCGTGGTGGCTTCGGTATCCGGTTGGAAGCCAGGCCCACAGGCTCAGTACGGTGCGGCGAAGGCCGCCCAGATCCACATGGTGTCGTCGTTGGCAAGGGAGCTGGCAACGGGCGGCATCCGCGTGAACGCGGTCTCGCCCGGGTCGATGCTCATCCCGGGCAAGCGATGGGATCGGATGCGCCAAGAGGACCCATCAGCCTTCGACCGCTTCCGCGCCGAGTTCCCCGGGGGCGACCTGGTGCACCCGGAGGAAGTGGCGGACGTGATCGCGTTCTTGCTGTCAGACGAATCCCGGGGAGTGACAGGAGTCAATCTCCCCGTCGACAAGGGGCAGAACGCGCCGACTCCGGAGGGGTACTGACCGACCGGGTCAGGCCGCAGTGCCGAGTATCGGCACGGCCCGGAGTTCGAATTCGCGCACGATCGGCTCGCTCCGGTGAGGAGCAAGTCGCGTGCGGAAGTCGCGCAGGGCCTGGACTGACCGCTCGCTGTGAACGCCGCTGAGTAGATCCAGGGCGTTGCTGGCGGTGCCGACTGCCTCGTCCAGCCGGTTCTGCTGGAGGAACGCCGTGGCGAGTACCGATCGGCTGATTGCCTGGCGGCGGCGCCGGTCGCTGTTTGCCTCCACCGACGCGCTGGCGAGGCGCTCGGCCTGGGCTGCCTCGCCGAGGTCACGGTGGACCAGGGCGGCCTCGGCTTCCAGATAGTGGTGGTCCAGAAAGCGGACCCACGGCGATTCCTCGGCCGGCCCCCGGCTGGTGTCCAGTCCTCTGCCAGCCGCGTGGAGGGAAGCCGTGGCCTGTCGGGTGTCGCCGAGAGCGGCGTAACCGCGGGCGGCCATGGAGTGCAGACGCATGAGTCCCAGTGGGCTGCCCGACGACTGGGCAGTCGCGATGCCCGCTCGGGCGAGCGCGACTCCCTCAGTGGGGTTGCCGAGGCTGGTGGCGAGGTGGGACATGCCCGCCAGGATCTGCCCGCCGAGCACCCGGTCGCCGCCTTCTGCGCATAGCCTGAGTGCCTGGATCATGTAACGCTCGGCGAGTCCATAGTCAGCCGTGTCGTACGAGCACCACCCAGCCATCGCCGCCATCTTCGCGGCCGAGGTGTACAGGAGTCGGCGCTGGTGGCTGGGCATGTTGCGCTGTTGCAGCATGGGTGCGAGCTGGGTACTGAGGTAGTGCACGATGCTCGCTCGGACTCCGCCGCCACCGAAGCGGTTGTCCATCTCGTCGAACATTTCGATCATCGATTGGACCTGCTCGACGGGGCCTCCGTCGGCGACAGCGGCTAGGCGTGGAACCTGATCGTCCTCAAGGAGCCAGAGCAGCCATTGCCGCTGGGGGTCTATGAGGGCCGACGCGACGAACGGGACGGCCCCGAGCAGGCTGCGCCGCGAGATGTCGGTGGAGCCCAGCTCCGCGAGCGTGTGCAGTGTTTCACCCACGTCTTCACGGTACGTCAAGGCCCGCGCAACGACGGGCCGCTGGCGCTGCTCTGGGAACCCGAGGTCAACAGGCGCGATGGGGCGTCCTAAGAATTCGGCCAGGGCAGCGGCGATGAATTCCGGGGCGCGATCACGAGGCGTCATACCTTGCAGCCACCGGGTTACGGACGCCTTGTCGTAGCGCGTGACCACGCCCTGCAGCGCGGCCAGTTCGTTGACCTTGCGGGCAAGGGCGCCGTGCGAACGACCGGCCTCCAAGATCACAGCCGCGAGTGCGGCGTTGGCCTCGCCGTTCCCCCTTGCGCTTCCCATGCGTAGATGATGCCTTGTCGATCACGCTCTGTCCCAGCCTTTCGACACAGGGGCATGAAAGAACAACCCCCGTACAACCGAACAACCCCGTTACCCCCTCCTCGGAAACGGAGCGAGCACTGAGACTGGGAGAGCTGCGGGCCGACGGCCCTTCCCGGCGAGGACGCTGCTGGAACGTCGCCAATGCCCTCAGCACCGGAGGGAGAACACCATGCAGCCCGTAGTCGTCTTGGATTGCTTCACCGTCGAGCCGAGCGGTCTCGGCGTACCGCCGTACCTGTCGACCTACGTCCGGAACGCCTGGTCGGCACTGCGTCGGGTCAGGCCGGAGGCTGACGTCAAGTATGTGACCATCGACGATGTCCGCTGGTGTCTGGCTGGCGGCAGGCCCACTGTCGAACCGCCTCAGAGCGATCCGTTCACGTACTCGACAACCGTCAATCGGGACTCCGCCATTCAGCTTCTGCGGGATGCCGAGATTGTGGTCGTCATCGCCGGAGACGCCGTTCCATCCGTCCATCTGCACGCTGTGAACGGGTCGTTGGAGGAGATCGCTCGCGCGCTCGCCTGCGCACGAGGCCGTCGGTACCTGCTCGGGCCGTTGTCCACCTACGCCCTGGCCGCTCCTGCGGAGTACGCCGGGCTGTTCGACGCCGTCCACACCCATACGGTGACGTCTGGCGACCTCCTGCTCGGTAGCCACCGCCCCGCCCCCTACGCGCAGATGCAGCGCGAGCGCGACTCGTTCACCGGCCTCGTCGAGCAGATGCCCTGGCGGCCGATCGCCGAGCTGGAGCTGTACCGCGGCTGCACCCGGCGCAAGTTCTGCGACTTCTGCAACGAGCCAGCGAAGTCCCCTATCGTCGCCTTCCGCGAGGTCGACGATGTCGTCGCCGAGGCCGCCCAGCTCTACGCCGCCGGCGTCCGGAACTTCCGCCTGGGGCAGCAGACCTGCTTCTTCTCGTACCGCAACCGGGACGAGGACGCGATCCGCGCCCTGCTCGGCGGTATTCGGGAGCGCTGCCCCGACCTGGAAGTACTCCACATCGACAACGCGGACCCGCTCGCTGTGGCCGCGCCGGTCGGCCTGCGCATCGCCAAGCTGGTGGCGGACTACTGCACCGAGGGCAACTGCGCGCCGATGGGCATCGAGAGCTTCGACCCGGCCGTCATCGCGAGGAACACCCTCACCTGCACGCCCGAGATCCTGATGCGGGCCGTCGAGCACGTGAACGAGGCGGGTGCCGCTCGTGGTCCTGGTGGTCTGCCGATGCTGCTCCCGGGCCTGAATCTGATCTACGGTCTGCCTGGCGAGACCCACGGCACCCACGTGGCAAATCTCCGGGGCTTGGCGGAGATTCTCGATGCCGGCCTGCTGTGCCATCGGACGAACGTCCGCCTGGCACGGGCCTTCCCTGGTACGCCACTGGCCGCGCTCGGCGAGTTGGAGCCGCTGCCCTCGGCGGAGCACTTCCCCTCCTGGAAGGCGGACATCGACTTCACCTGGGATCAGCCGATGAAGGAGCGGGTCTATCCGACTGGTCTGCGCGTGCCCGGACTTCACTCCTACTTCATCGGCCAGGGCGGCACCTGGTGGCGACGGCTGGGCTCGTACTCGATCCAGATCGTCGAGCGCGACGCGGCGGTGCCGCTGAGCACTACCGGCGACCTGGTGGTGACCGGCCACGCGCCTCGCATGATCTACGGAGAACGTGTTGCATCCGCTTCCTGACGGGACGCTCGCGACGCTGGCGGCCCTGGATGCTGCAGCGGACCGCACCGTCCGTGCGGGGCTGCTGCTGCCCTGGGCCAACGTCGCGGTGGAGACCGAATTGACCCGCCTCGGCCTGCGCCACACGGTCTTCCACCATGCGCGTCTCGTGCCCGCATCCAGGACGACGGCGATCGACGCCTCATTCTGGCTCGGGCTGCGTGAAGCGTCTGGGCAGGCGCTTGACTCGTTGTCCCACATTCCTCTGGACGCAGTGATGCTGGCGTGCACGTCAGCAGGCTTCACCGACGGTCCGCCGCTACCCGGCGGCGTGGTCACCGCTTTCGACGCCCTTCTGCGGGCTCTCACCGAGGCAGCCGTGGCACGCGTGGTACTGGTTGCGCCTTACCCCGCCCAGGTGACCGAGGCGGAGTCGGCGGCGTTGGCCGAGGCCGGCGTGGAGGTCTTGGCTCATGCGAGCCTGGGCCTGTCCGACGGCTATCCCGCGATCACCCCGGATCAGATCCTGTCCCTGGTGGGGCAGCTACCGCAGGAAGCGGTCGGGGCTGCCGAAGCGGTGGTCTTCTCGTGCACCGGATGGCACACCCTGCCGGTGATCGCTGAACTGGAGCACCGGTTCGGGAAGCCTGTCCTCTCGTCCAATCTCGCCATGGCACTACTGGCCACCCGAGCCCGTGCTGGAGTTTGTTCATGACGATCGAGAGGGAGAAGGCTAAGCCGCTTGAGATCAGGCGCGTCCACCGGCTGGTGGCCCGCGCCGCCTGCCTCCCGGATGTGCAGGCCGAGGTGGAGGCCAATCACGACGAGAACCGTTGGTGGCCGACGTCGATCAGCGATCCGCGGGTACGGATGCTGGCCGCTGGCTGGTCCACCCGGGTCTCCTATCGAATGGTGGAGACGTACGCCCGAGTGATCGCCTCAGCGGACGCTCGTGGCTTCGAGAACCTCGTTGCCGCCTCCGATGCCGAGCTTGCACCGCTTGTACGTCCTATCGGCCTGCCGCAGACCCGGATCGACTACCTGCGCTCCCTCGCGGAGCTTCTCCGTGGCTGGGAGAAGGAGGGGACCGACCCGACTGGGGATTCAGCAGACTGCGACGCCTTGATCCTGGACTTCGCCACGCGGGTGCGAGGTGCGTCCTACAAGGTCGCCCAATGCGCACTGCTCACGGCCCGCGGGTATCACTGCGGCATCATTCCAGTGGACTCCGGCATGGTCACCAAGCTCGCACCGGCGCTGGGCCTCGTCCTTCCGACGGGAACCGTGGCGCACGAACGTATGCGGCACGTCCTTGAAGCGACCGTGCACGCCCGCTCAGCCGAGTTCCGCTCGCTGGCCACCGACAGCGAGTACCAGGTGACCATCCCCGAGGGGGCGGAGCCAACCTGGTTCGCACACCTCGTCTTGATCTACTTCAAGCGCCTGTACCTGAACGGTCCCGCTCTGCAGCTCTGCCGTCGGCGACCGGTCTGCTCGAAGGTCGTCGACTGCGCACATCGTGCCCGCCGTGCTTGACCTTCTGGAGGACACCGTGGAACGACTCGACGTGATCGGCAACATCAGCCGGGACCGGACCCGCTATCCCGATCACCGTGGTGGATCCCGGCTCGGCGGCGCGGCTCTGTTCCTGTCCCTAGCGGCGGCAAGGGCCGGCCGCCGGGCGGCCCCGGTCTGCGTTCTCGGAGACGATCTCGCGAATCTTCCGGAGTCGCCGGGTCTGGACACGCTCGACTGGACGGCCCGGATCCAGGTCGACGGCGTGTCCACCACGTTCGACTTGGAGTACGACCTGCAAGGCGAGCTGGTGGGAGTAGGCACGGACTACGGCGTGGCCGAGGGGCTGACCGCGCATGCGCTCAGGCACGTGGACCTGTACCCGGGCGGCACCTACCACGTCTGCTGCCGCCGGCCGCTGGACGTGGCAGCAGTGCTCGACCAACTCGTCGCAAAGGGGGCCGACTTCAGCGTGGACTTCTTCCTGCCGAGCGCGGAGGAGATGATCCGCGCTGCGGCCCCCTGGCTGCCGAAGGCGACCACGCTGTTCGTCAACGCCGCCGAGCACCAGCTTCTGGAGCAAGTGATCGGCTCCGGGGCGCTCCCGGAGGTGGTCATCACCGATGGCCCCCGGGCCGCAGTGGTTCACCGCTTCGGGCGTCAGGTCGCCTCCGCCGTTCCACCGCCGAGTCCGCCGCGCGAAGTCTCCGGCGCCGGAGACACCTTGGCCGGGACCTTCCTGGCCCATCGTTCGCAGGGTGCGACAGCCGCCCAGGCTCTGGCAGAGGCGACAGCAGCCGCAGCCAGGTACGTCGCGGCCCCGCCCCTTCCGATCCCCGCGCCCCGTCGCGGCTGACCTAACGACTTGGGGGCCCTTCCCGGTGTCCGTCTACGTAGCCCACCGGCTCTTTGCCGCGCACGACCGCGCTCTCGCCGCTGACCTCGCTGATCGACTCGCCGCGAAAGTCGGTCCGGATCGCGTCTTCCTGCCGTTCTGCGACACCGACGAGGAGGACCTGGTCGCCGAGGTCAAAGGGCGCCGCCTGTTCGAGCTGGACCGCGAACGCCTTGGCCGCCTCGACGCTATGGTCGCCATCCTGCACGGCCCGAGCCTTGACGACGGGGTCTGTATGGAGATCGGATACGCCGCTGCTTCGGGTGTCCCGGTCATCGTGCTCACGACCGACTTCCAGACCTACTCGCTGACCGAGGCCGGCCCTCGCCTCGAATTCCCCGACCCCCTCGTCCAGGCCGTGGCCACACGCATCGTGCGCGTCGCCAAGCTCGGACCGCCAACCCTGCCGTCGACTCCGTCCCAGTCCCGCTTCCCGGGCTTCCAGGCGCGCAACGTGGCCCAGATGAACACGGCACTCGACGCGGCCGTCGACGCGCTGGTTGACCTCCCGGATCGTGCTCCTCGTCTCGTGGGTGCACCTGCCGTGATCGGCGCACCCGTCTACGTCGAAGCATCGCCGTACACGGCATGGGGTCGAGATCATCTGGCCGAAGCATGTGTCGATGCTGGCCACACGGTGATGGTGCCCCAGCGCTTCACTGCGTCGGACCCGCTAGCAGGGGCACTGGCCGACCTGACCGCGGTGTGTTCGGCTGCTCGGCTGCTGGCCGACGTCTCCGGCGCGGAAACGCCGCCCGGAACCGCCCTGCTCATAGGCGCGGCTGCGGCCAGCGGCGTACGGATCGCGGCCTTCCAACCGCGCCCGACGTTCACGCACGCCCACGGCCGGGAGCCAAACTGGCGGAACCTCATGATCCAGTACGCCGCCGACGCTCACCTCGAAAATGGCGACGCCGTCCTGTCCTGGCTGGCCGCATGAACCTCGACGAGATCGCCGGCGAGTACCAGACCTTGGTCCTGGAAGGTTGCGACGGAGTCGGCAAGAGCACGCTCGGAGAACGCCTATCGACGGACCAAGGCTTCGTCGTGGTGCACTCCCCGAAGACGCCCGACCATCTCGACCTGGCCACCCGCTACAGGAACATCCTCGCCGGCCCCGGACGGATCCTCTTCGACCGGTGCTTCATCAGCGAGCTCGTCTACGGCCCCCTTCACCGGGGCCGGTCCCGGATCAACTGGAGCCAGGCGATCGACCTGGCCGAGAGCGTCATCGAGCGTTCCGGCGCGCTCGTCCACCTGACCGCACCGCCAGCCGTCATCCGCCAGCGACTTCTCCTGCGCGATGGCGAGGCGGTCAGCCTGGAGGAGGTATCCGCGCTGGTGACGGGGTACGACAGGGTTTTCTCCACCCTCGCTGACTACACCCGCGTGCTCACCATCGACACCACGGCACTCGAACTCCCTTCGGCAGGGTGACGGCCTACCGAAGCCAGCACACCGACACGCTGCTCCCGCTAGGCTTCGAAGGCACCTGCTGTACCGCCGCTGGAGGAGTCTTGGAGATCGGGTCCGCCCAGAAGCTCGCCTGGGAAAACAAGACCCTCAAGGGGTTCAACACCACCGACGTAGCCTTGGAGTTCGGTCTTCTTTCCGCCGAGGTCGGCGAAGCCTTCACCGCCTGGCGCAAGGGACTGCCCGATCTCGGGGAAGAACTGGCCGACGTCTTCCTCTACCTCACGGCCCTGGCTGAGATGAATGGCGTGGACCTGGACTCCGAGGTCGCCCAGAAGATCGAAAAGAACACGCGGCGTACGTACGAGCGGAACGAGCACGGGGCGCATATCCGGACGGGCGACGCCTAGAAGATCGAGGAAGATCTTGCTCCGGCCGCCCCAAGCGCGCAACCGCCGAAAGCTTGGCTCCCGCGGCGGTCGGCCGCCGCGCTTCGACCCGGCTGACTACCGCGAGCGCCACGCGGTCGAGTGCGGGATCAACCGACTCAAGAGACATCGCGCTGTCGCCACGCGCTATGACAAGCTTGCCGTCCGCTACGAGGCGGCCGTGCTGGTCGCTGCCATCAGCGAGTGGCTTTGACCTGAACATTTGCAAGCGTCTACGAGTTGGACCAGGTGCGAGTGGACAGCACCAGCAGATAGCCGTCGGGGTCCTGAAAAGTCACGCCCCAGGTGTCCCAGTACGGATTATGGGCGGGTACTCGATTCCCGCCATGCCGCTCGAGCTGTTCCACGAGGGAGTCGGGAACTGGTTCGCCGAGGTAGATGACCAGCAGGTCTTCAGCGGTGGGCCGCGGTTCCAAGGGAGTGGCGGGATCGTGCACGAGTTCCAGATGCCAGCCGGCCTCGGGCCAGCCGACCATCAGGAGCGAGCTCCGGCCCGGGGTGCCGTCCGCCGCATGCTGGTACAGGACGTTGAAGCCGAGACCTGAAACCCAGAAGTGTGCCATCGGGCGCTGGTCCTAGTCCCGGTTGCCGAGGACTGAATGGTCCTGACCAGCCTTTTCGATACACGTCCTAGCTCCAAGAGCACGGAGTGACACGTCGTTGAGCGGCGGCCCGTGGTTACGGGACAGTCTTTACGGACGGTCCCCGCACACGATCCGCAGAAGAATGGTGCAGCCAGCTGCTGACCTACTCGGCAGCCGGGCAGCGTACCGTTGTCAAGGTGACAGCGGTACGCGCCGGGAACACCGTGGTGATCGTCTCCGGCTCGCAGGCCCCCGTCGACACCTAACTGGACAAGGCTCTGCGCGCAGCCCGCTCCCGCGACGGAGCCTTCCCCGACACTCGAAGCAAGAAAGGGCCATCGCGGATGTCCGCTTCACGTAACTCCGGTTCCACCCCCGATACACCCCCGCCAATCTGGATGGGTGGAGGTACCGCAGTGGTGTTCGGCCTCTTCGCCTCGTCGTTTACCGGCAATCCGCGCTGGTGGCTGGTGGGAGCTATCTGCGGAGTGGGCGTGGGCCTCATTGCGTTCTGCATCCGAATTTCCTGGCGAAACCGCGTGACCGGTTACTGACGTTGAAAGGGTGATGTCGTCATGGTGGAGGGGGCCTGAGTCCGGTTCCGGTGAGGCAGCCGTCGAGGACGTCGTGGCGGTACTAGAGCTGGCGTGGGCCCCGCCAGACGGCGGTGATCAGGTCGTGTGGGTCGGCGAAGGCTCGATTGGCCGTGGTGGTGCGCCGCAGCATCGACCAGATGCCCTTGACCGGGTTGAGGTCGGGTGCGTAGGGCGGGAGTTGGTAGACGGTGAGCCAGTCCCGCTCGGCGATGTAGCGGCGCATCCCGACCGTCAGGTGAGTGTTCAGATTCTCCCAGACCAGCACGATCGGGCCGCCGAGCTGCTGGTGCGCGGTCTGGATCAGGTCGCGGTAATCCTTCCAGGAGAACCTCTTGCGTCCGTCGGGCCGCGAGGCCGGGCAGGGCCGATAGATCAGCCGGGACGGTTCGCCGGCTTTGTAGCAGGCCAGGGCGGCGACCGATAAGCGGCGGCGGGAGCGGCCCCGGACGCGGATCACGGGGGTGTGGCCGCGGCGGGAGCGCGCTCAGTCACAGTCAGCACACCGCTCGGTTGACGCCTCTAGGCGGCGAGGCCGTGACGCTCGCTTCTGCCGTCGCCCTGATCTCCACCTGCGTGCGGGCGCTCCAGGCCCAGCAACTTCAGCAGGTCAGCCGTCACTACCCGGTAGGCGTTGCCCAGACGCAGCACCTTGACCGGGTACTCCCCCTGCTTAGCGAGTCCGTACCCCGTTGATCGACCGATCATCAGCGCTCGGTTCGAGGTGTCGAGGTCGATCACGGCAGGGAGAGCAAGCAGCTCGTCGCCCGTCAGCCCTCGTGCCTCACGGGACGAATCAGATGCCGCCATGGTGCCCTCCTGGGAATATCTCGTGTTGCAGTGACGCAGTAGATGTATCACGAAGTTGCAGCAGCGCTTTCTAGCCATCTAAAGTGTCACCATGACACATGATCAATGGCCGACAGCGTTCACCGGTCGGATCGCCCGGCGCCTGCGGGACTCGCGCAAGGCCGCCGGCCTCACCATGGCCGAGGTCGCCCAGGGCTGTGCCGACCGCGGCTTGCCGGAGTTCACCGAGCACTCGATGAAGAATCTGGAGTCCGGGCGTAAGACGAGCATCACCGTCGCGGAGGTCGTCGTGCTGTCTGACGTCTTGGGCGTCCCGCCGGTGACTCTCCTCTTCCCGCTCGGGTCCTCAGCCAGGGTCGAGGTCCTCCCCGGTCGCGAAGTCTCAACTTGGGATGCGCTCGCGTGGTTCACCGGCGAGTCGCCCTTGGCCGAGCCCGCCCCCGAAGGCTCCGCTCGGGACCTCCTCGACCTCTTCCGTCAGCACGGTGACCTGGTGGCTGCCGCGATGTCCTCCCACGCCTTGGCCAGGGAAAGGCGGCGAGCTGCCAGCACCACCCTGGACCGGGCCCGCAGAGCCACCCTCCTGCAGCGCGCTGAGGGCTACGAGGAGCACGCGTTCGAGGACTGCCAGGAACTGCGCACGTTCCGTGGCCGGATGCGCGACCGCGACCTGGCACCTCCGTCCCTGCCTGACGAGCTGGCCTTCGTCGACCAGCCCGAAACATCGACCCCCTCGGAGGACAGCGAGTGAAAAACGGCAACCTCATACGACGGTGCCGCTGCACGGACCCGAAGACCAAGAAGGAGTACGGCGCCTCCTGCCCCAAGCTCAAGTCTTCGCGCCGACACGGCACCTGGACCGCCGTCCAGGAACTCGAACCCAACCAGAACGGCGACCGCAGGCGGTTCCGTCGTGGCGGCTTCGAGACGTCCACCAAGGCCCAGGAGGAGCTGGACAAGGTCCGTGCCCTCATGGCCATCCCCGAGGAGGACGACGCCTGGGGCAAGACCCAGATCAGCGACCTCCTGGAGAACTGCGTCAAGGACAAGGACCCGGTCCCGGACTACGACGAGACCCGCCGCCGCTTCAAGACAGGGCAGTCCCTGAACTCCAAGGTCACCGTGGCGGAGTGGCTCGACACCTGGCTGGCGGGGCGCAAGCGTCTGCGGCGCGGTGGAGCGACCCGCTACGAGTGCGATATTCGCGTCCACCTGAAGCCGCATCTCGGCCACCTGCGCCTCGACAAGCTCCGCGTGCACCACATCGATTCGATGTTCGACGCGATCAATGAGCGCAACATCGAGATCCAGGAACAGAACGCCCAGCGGCGCGTCGTGCGCGACGACCTCAAGGCCACGCCGAACAAGGGTGCCGCGAACCGCGCCCGACGTCACTGGCTGCGTGCTCAGCTCGGCGCGATGCCTCCCTTCCGGCGGATCACCGGCCTCAACACGCAGCCGCATATCCGGGACACCCTGCGCGCCGCGCTGAACGTCGCCATCGCCCAGCAGGTGATGCCCGCCTTCAACCCGGCGGCGCACGTCGAGTTGCTGCCGGGCACGAAGCCAAAGGCCCTCGCCTGGAGCGAGGAGCGCATTGCGCGCTGGAAGGAGACCGGCGAGAAGCCTTCGCCGGTCATGGTCTGGACCCCCGAGCAGACGGCGACGTTCCTCGACTTCGTCGAACAGGACCGGCTGTACGTGCTCTGGCGGCTCATCGCCTTCCGAGGGACACGACGCGGCGAAGGGTGCGGCGTCCGCTGGGAAGATCACTCGGCCAAGGCTCGCTCGCTCGCCATCGCCACCCAGCTCGTGCAGGACGGCTGGGAGGTCCACGAGGGCGCCCCCAAGACCGACAGCGGCATTCGCCTGATCGCACTCGATGAGGAGACGAACCAGGACCTCCTGTCTCACAAGGCCCGCCAACAACGGGAGCGGGAGGCGTGGGGCGAGGGCTGGCAGGACACCGGTCGGATCTTCACCCAGGAGGACGGCTCCCTTCTTCACCCTGGCAAGGTCAGCGACCTTTTCGAGCGTCTGGTGGACGCCGCTGATCTTCCTCCGATCCGGCTCCACGATCTTCGCCACGTCGCAGCGACGCTGATGCTCGCTGCCGGGGTCGACATCAAGGTGGTCTCCGAAACGCTCGGCCACTCGGACACGCGGATCACCCGGGACATCTACCAGTCGGTCCTGGACGATCTCGCTCGTGACGCCGCCGAAAAGGTCGTGCAGCTCGTGCCGCACGCCCGGAGGCCCTTGGCGGCGGTGAAGGACGGGGAACCGACGGCCTCTTCCCGCCGGCCCAGGATGACGCCTCCGCGCAAGAGCGACGAGGCCAAGGAAGAACGTTCCGCCTGATTCAGGCGTGAAGGAGCCCCGGTCAGCGGGTATCTGACCGGGGCTCCGGCATGTGATGAACGTCACTCATCAGTCGCAGCAGACCGCAAGAGATCGCATAGCGTGACTATCCCCCTCTCCATGGACAGCCAATCCAAGCGCGCCTCCGCTTCGGGCGCGGCCCCATCGGCGACCGCCGAGCAACCTTGGGCGAGCCACCGGCGCATCGACCTCCTGCGGGTCCTGGCTCCGCTCGCGCTCCAGCCGCTGCCGACACAGCCGAAGGCGGGGCTCGGTGTCCGGCTGAACACGAAGAAGAACCCCTGGCAGCGACGCGGAGCCGCGCTGCCTGCCTCCTTGGCGCACGACTTCAGGACACGTGGATCCGACCGAAGCCTTCCCAGGCGGCAATGCTGGACGAAGGCTTGTAGGGATGGAACAACAACCAAGCCGCCGTCCGCCCGCCCCCGTCGACGCTCCCGGCCACCGCCGCTGCACGCCATTTGCACGTTTGGCCACCGGTCGGCCACCAGGGGCCGCCTGGCGGAGCCTCTGGGCTGACACACCGACAGAAGTTAGGTCACGGAATGGAAAAAACCCCAGGTCACGGCGAGTGAGTCCTGGGGTTGATCCGAGCCGCCTTCGGGATTCGAACCCGAGACCTACGCATTACGAGTGCGTCGCTCTGGCCGACTGAGCTAAGGCGGCGAGCTGCTGGTACGCCTCGTCTCGCAGACACGGACTGGCATCAGCAACGGCGCTAAGTCTACACAGTCACCGGGGGTGCCTCGCACCCCGTTACCGTGACCCCGGGCTCACCGCCCGTTCCGGGCCCCACCCGCTCTCCGAGCCGCTCCGGCACCGCCCGGAGCACCCCAGGTCACCCCTCTGCCGCCCCGCTCGCAGCACCCCCGGTCGGCCACGCCAAGCCTCCGCCGCCCGGTTCGGCGTACCCGGCCATCCGCGCGGCGGCCCGCCACCCCCGACCGGCACCCCCGGCCCGCCCCCTCACTGGCACTTCTTCCCCTTCTCCGGCGCCTTCCCCTCCAGCAGATAGGTGTTGATCGCCGTGTCGATGCAGTCGCTGCCCCGCCCGTACGCCGTGTGCCCGTCCCCCTCGTAGGTCAGCAGGGAGGCCGAGGAGAGCTGGCCGGCCAGCCCCTGCGCCCAGACGTACGGGGTCGCCGGGTCGCGGCTGGTGCCCACCACCACGATCGGGTCCGCGCCCTTCGCCTCGATGCGCTGCGGTGCGCCCGTCGGCTTGACCGGCCAGTACGTGCAGTTCATCGCCGCCCACGCGAAGCCGGCGCCGAAGACCGAGGACGCCTTCCGGAAGGACGGCAGCTCCCGGCGCACATCGTCCGGGCCGCCGAAGCTGGCGGGCAGGTCCAGACAGTTGACGGCCGGGTTGGCGAACATGAGGTTGGCGTACGAGCCCTCGCTGTCCCGCTCGTAGTAGGCGTCGGCGAGCCCCAGCAGCCCGGCGCCGTCACCGTCCATGGCCGCCTGGAGCGCGTTGCGCAGCTGCGCCCAGCTGCCCTCGTCGTACATCGCCGCGACCACGGCCGTCGTCGCCAGCGATTCGCCCAGCTCACGCCGTTCGCCGGTGGGCAGCGGGTCGGCGTCGACCTTGCGGAAGAAGGCCTGCAGCCGCTCGGCCGCCTCCCGCTCGCTCCCGGTGCCCAGCGGGCAGTCGTCGCGCCGCACGCAGTCCTCGGCGAAGGCGGTGAAGGCGGTGTCGAAGCCGGCGGTCTGGTCGCGGTTCATCCGCAGGGAGGTCAGGGACGGGTCCATCGCGCCGTCCAGGACCAGCCGCCCCGCCCGGCCGGGGTAGAGCCCGGCGTAGGTGGCCCCGAGGTAGGTCCCGTACGAGGCGCCGACGTAGCTCAGCTTCTTGTCGCCCAGCACACCGCGGAGCACGTCCATGTCGCGCGCGGCCTCGACGGTCGAGACGTGGCCGAGGACGTCGCCGGACCGGTCGCGGCAGCCCTCGGCGAACCTCTTGTAGGCGCTGACCAGCCGCTTCACCTCACCCGAGTCGTCGGGCGTCTGGTCGACCTGGGTGTAGGAGTCCATGTCCTTGTCCGAGAGACACCCGACGGGTTCGCTGCCCGCGACGCCCCGCGGGTCCACCGCGACCATGTCGTAGCGCGCGCGGACGGGCGCCGGGTAGCCGATGCCCGCCCAGTTCTGGAGGTAGCCGATCGCGGAGCCGCCGGGGCCGCCCGGGTTCACCAGGAGTGAGCCGAGCCGCCGCCCGGGGCCGGTGGCCTTCACCCGGGAGACCGCGAGCTCCAGGTCCTCGCCCGCGCCGGGCCGGTCGTAGTCCAGCGGGGCCTTCATCGTGGCGCACTCGAACCCGTCGGCCCCGCAGCGGCGCCAGCGCAGCTTCTGCTCGTAGTACGGCGCGAGGGCGGCCGGGACCGCGGCGGGGAGGGGGCGCAGCACGCCGGCGCCGCCGGTCCGGCGCTGCCCGCTGCCCGGTCCCGCCGACGACGTCCCGAACTCCGCGGTGTCCGCATCGCCGCTCCCCGACGAACAGCCCGAGATCAGCAGTCCCGCGAAGGCGAGGAACGTGCCCGAGGTGCGGAGCAGACGACTGGTGTCCATGCGGGCATCCCCTCAGTTCTTCACGCCGTGTGATCGGAGGGTATCCGCACGGTCACGCTCCCTGCCCGCTCACCGTCCTCGTACGGGTGAGGTGCCCGCGCCGCCGTACGTGCGCTCACCCCGCCGTCCGTGCGCCCGCCCCGCCATACGTGCGCCCGCCGCCCGATGGCCGGCCGCCTCCTACCCGGCGCGCAGGGCCAGCGTCATCGCCTCGACGGCCAGCAGCGGCGCGACGTTGCGGTCCAGCGCGTCCCGGCAGGCGATCACCGCCTCGATGCGGCGGAGGGTGCGTTCGGGCGTGGAGTTCTCGGCGATGCGCCGCAGGGCGTCCTGTACCTCGCTGTTCGCGATCGCCACGGAGGAACCGAGCTGCAGGGCCAGCACATCCCGGTAGAAGCCGGTGAGCTCGGTGAGCGCGAGGTCGAGGCTGTCGCGCTGGGTACGCGTCGCCCGCCGCTTCTGCCGGTCCTGGAGGTCCTTCATCGCGCCGGCGGTGCCCCGGGGCAGCCGGCCGCCGGTGCCCGCGGCCGCGCCGAGCGCGGCGCGCAGCTCCTCGGTCTCCTTGGCGTCGACCTCCTCCGCGACCTGCTTGGCGTCCTCGGCCGCGGCGTCGACCAGTTCCTGGGCCGCCTTCAGACAGCCCCCGGTGTCATCGATCCGGAGCGGCAGCTTCAGCACGGCGGCCCGCCGCTCCCGGGCGCGCTCGTCCGTGGCCAGCCGCCGGGCCCGCCCGATGTGCCCCTGGGTCGCCCGCGCCGCGGACGCGGCGAGGGCGGGCTCGATCCCGTCGCGCCGGACCAGCATGTCCGCCACCGCGTCCACCGCGGGCGTGGTGAGGGTGAGATGGCGGCAGCGGGAGCGGATCGTGGGCAGGACGTCCTCGATCGAGGGTGCGCAGAGCAGCCACACGGTGCGGGGCGCGGGCTCCTCGACCGCCTTGAGCAGCACATTGCCCGCCCCCTCGGTGAGCCGGTCCGCGTCCTCCATGACGATCACCTGCCAGCGGCCGTTGGCCGGCGAGAGCTGAGCGCGGCGCACCAGCTCCCGGGTCTCCTTGACGCCGATGGACAGCTGGTCGGTGCGGACGACCTCGACATCGGCGTGCGTGCCGACGAGCGAGGTGTGGCAGCCGTCGCAGAAGCCGCACCCCGGGCAGCCGCTGAGGGCGCGGTCCGGACTCACGCACTGCAGGGCGGCGGCGAAGGCCCGCGCGGCGGTGGCCCGCCCGGAGCCGGGCGGGCCGGTGAACAGCCAGGCGTGCGTCATCTTCGAAGCGGCCACCGCCTCGATGAGCCCGCCCTCGAGCTCCGGCGCGTGCGGACTGTTCCCCTCCACCGCCGCGGCGGCCGCGGCCTCGGTGACGAACGCGTCGGCGTCCCGCGCGGCCGCGGCGAGCTGCTCGGTCACCCGCCCCTGGCCGACCAGGTCGTCCCATACCGCCATCGCTGTCCTGCCGTCCCTGCGCCGTGCGCGTCACCGCGCGCCGTCCGTGTCACCGCCCCGTGGGGCCCGTCAGCGCAGCCCGCCCGTGCCGTACCGGCCGCGGCTCCCGCCGCACCCGTCGGCCACGGATCCCGCCGTACGTGCTGCGGCTCCCCATTGTCGTCCACGCCACGGACATCCGACGCCGGTCCCCTCACGGCCGCACCCGAAGGGCTCCATTCGAAGGGCCCCACCCGAATGCTGCCGCGCGCGAAAACCACCGCGTCCGAACCCTGCCGCGCGCATACCCCGCCGCCCCCGGACACTGCCGCCCCCGAACCCCCGTACCCGAACCCCGCACCCGCACCCGCACCCGGACCGCACCCGAACGAGCACCCGCACCCGCACCCGCACCCGCACCCGCACCCGCACCCGCACCCGAACGAGCAGCCCCCAACGACAGCGCCCGGGCCGGTCCATGACCGTGCCCGGGCGCCTCCCAGCCGTTCCCGTCCGCTATCCGCGGCCTCCGCGACCGCCACCTCCACGACCACTGCCGCCACGACCACTGCCGCCGCGTCCGCCCCGGCCGCGTCGGCCGCCGTTCCGGCCGTCCGCGTCCTCGTCGTCCCGCGGGCCGAGCAGCTCGTCCGCGAGGGTCGGCAGATCGTCGAGCGGGGTCTCCTCGGCCCAGTCCGAGCGGCGCCGGGCCTGCGGCATCGGCCGGGTCTCGGCCGCCGGGTCGATCTGCGGCAGCTCCCGGGTCCGGTCGTCCCCCGCCGCGGACGGCGTCTCCGCCGCCTCATCGGACTTGAAGAGCCAGGACGGGACCCGGTCCGCCGGGTCGGCCGGCCGCTCGCCCCGCGGCTGCGCGGCGTCCCGACCGGGGTCCACCGCCGGCAGCACCGCCGTCTCGTCGGCCGCCCCCGGTGCCTGCGGCTTCGAGATCACGGCCGTCTCGTCGTCGCGGGAATTGCCCTCGGGGCGGACCTGCGGCAGGACGGTCGTCTCCTCCGCGTCTCCCTGACGGGGCTCCGGCTCGTCCTTCGTGAGGTCGATCCGGTCCGTCGCGGGAGCGGTCTCGTCCTTGGTGAGATCGATCCGGTCCGTCGCCGGTCCGGTCTCGTCCTTCCGGAGATCGATCCGCGGCGTGGGCACCGTCTGCGCGTGGTCCGCTGCGGAGCCGGCGGCAGCGGTGTCCTGGACGGGCGGCCCGGGGATCGGGGTCTCGAGCGTCGCCTCGTTGTCGGGCACGGCGGCCCGGGCGGCCTCCTCCGCCAGCCGGGCCTCCTCGGCGCGCCGCAGCGCCTCCTCGGCCTTGCGCTGCTTCTCCAGGCGGCGTTCCTCGGCCTCGGCCCGCTGCCGGGCCTCCTCCTCGGCACGCAGGCGCAGGCGTTCCTTCTCCTCCGCGCGCTGCCGGGCCTCCTCCTCGGCACGCAGGCGCAGGCGCTCCTGCTCCTCCGCGCGGGCCCGCTCCTCGGCCTCCTGCCGCAGCCGCTCCTCCTCGGCGGCGCGGCGGGCCTCCTCGGCGCGGCGCTCCTCTTCCCGCTGCCGGGCCTCCTCGGCCTCCCGCCGACGGCGCTCCTCTTCCTGACGGAGCCGTTCCGCTTCGGCCGCCGCCTCGGCGGCCTTGCGCTCGGCCTCCCGCTGCCGGGCCTCCTCGGCCTCGCGGCGCTTGCGCTCCTCCTCCTCGGCGCGCAACTTGGCGAGCTGCTCCTGGCGTTCGCGCTCCAGCCGCTCCTCCTCGGCCTTCCGCGCGGCCTCCTCGGCCTCCCGGCGCCGGCGCTCCTCCTCGGCCGCCCTGCGGGCCTCCTCCTGCGCCTGGATCTCGGCCTCGGAGAGCGGCAGCATCTGGTCGAGCCGGTGCCGGACGACGGTGGTCACGGCCTCCGGCTCCTGCCCCGCGTCGACCACGAGGTAGCGGGCCGGGTCCGCGGCGGCGAGGGCGAGGAAGCCGGACCGCACCCGGGTGTGGAACTCCGGCGGCTCGGACTCCAGCCGGTCCGGCGCCTCGGTGAAGCGCTCCCGCGCGGTCTCCGGGGAGACGTCGAGCAGCACGGTCAGATGCGGCACCAGGCCGTCGGTCGCCCACCGGGAGATCCGGGCCACCTCGGTCGGCGACAGATCGCGCCCCGCGCCCTGGTAGGCCACCGAGGAGTCGATGTAGCGGTCGGAGATCACCACGGCGCCGCGGGCCAGGGCGGGACGGACGACGGAGTCGACGTGCTCGGCCCGGTCGGCCGCGTACAGCAGGGCCTCCGCGCGGTGCGAGAGACCGGCGCTGGAGACGTCGAGCAGGATCGACCGCAGCCGCTTGCCGATCGCGGTCGCCCCGGGCTCACGGGTCACGACGACCTCGTGCCCCTTGTTGCGGATCCACTGGGCGAGCGCCTCGACCTGGGTGGACTTGCCCGCCCCGTCGCCGCCCTCGAGGGCGATGAAGAAGCCGGTGGCGGCGGGCGCCTGGGCCGGCTCCCCGCCCCGCAGCGCGTCCAGCAGGTCGCGGCGCAGCGGCACTCCGGACCGGTCGTCGGTCTTGCCCAGCACCAGCGCCGCGACGGGCAGCAGCAGCGCGCCGACGAGCATCAGCGTGAACGCGGCGCCGCCGTGGGCGAAGACGAACGAGCCGCCGGCCAGCCGGTGCGGACCGATCGCCGCGGCGAGCAGCGGGGCGCCGACCACCGCGAGAGCCATGAAGACCCGGGCGACGGCGCGCAGATGCTCGCCCGTACGCGCCCGGCGGTGCTCCTCGGCCTCCTGGTCCAGCAGGGTGTGCCCGGTGTTGGCCGCGACACCGGCCGCCACCCCGGCGAGCAGGGAGAGCAGCAGGACGGTCGCGAGGTCCGGGGTCAGCCCCGCGGCGAGCAGCGCCAGCCCGGTGACCGCGGTCGCCAGGGCGAACATCCGCCGCCGGGAGAGCGCGGGCAGCACCCGCGGCGCGAGCCGGATCCCGGCGACCGCGCCACCGCTCAGCGCCAGCACGAGCAGGGCGAAGCCGACCGGCCCGGCGTCCAGGTCGGTGGCCTGGAGGGCGGCGAGGGCCACGGCGGCGGCGATCGCACCGGCGACGGCCCCGCTCGCCAGGACGAGCAGCGGCATCGCGCCGGTACGGCCCTTGTCGGCCGTGCCGCCGGTCCGGGGGCGGCGCAGCCCCTCCAGCGGGGAACGGGCGCGGGGCGTCTGCCCGCCGGGCAGTTCCAGGAAGTAGAGGACGGACACGGAGGCGGCGAAGAGACCGGACGCCACGTACGAGCCGAGGGCGGCCTGGTGCTCGTCGAACCACTCGATCCCGGCGCCCAGCAGGACGCCGACGAGGCCGATGACGACCAGCGCGGCGGCCGCGAGGGGCAGCGTCACGAAGCTGGTGCGCAGCCAGAGGCGGCGGAGTGCGTCGCGGTGGTCGGGCAGCGGGCGCACGGCGGCGCCCTCTATGGGCGGGGCGGGCAGCAGGGCGGGCGCCGCGCTCTCCTTGGCCACGGTCCAGAACCGCTCCGCCGCTCCGGCGACGAAGACCGTGAGGAGAAGCGGTACGAGGGCGTTGCCGGGGGTCCAGTCGATCCACAGGGGCGCCACGATGAGCAGCGCCAGCCGCACCAGATCGGCGCCGATCATGGTCCAGCGGCGGTCCAGCGGACCGCCGTCCCGTCCGCCGCCGCCCGTGTCCGGTGGTGTTCCGCTCCGGGTGCCGCCCGGCGCGATCAGCGCCGAGAGGGGCCCGAGGAGGACCGCGCCGAAGAGCAGGGTCGCCAGCATGCGGGCGCCGAACACCGCGGCGACCGCGAAGGCGGCGCCGCGATAGCCGCCGCCGAGTGCGCCCTCGGCCACTGCCGCCTGCAGCGACAGCAGAACGAGGACCAGCAGGGCGAGTGCGTCTCCTGTGCCGCCGACGAACCGTGCGCTCCACAGCCGCTTCAGCGGCGGGTAGCGCAGCAGGGCGCGTACGGCGCGCTCGCGTGAATCTGCGGCAAGGGCGTCGGATGTGGTGGGGGTCACGACCGTTGGCTGCTCCGCTCGCGTCATCCGGCCAGCCTATCGGGCGCGGCCGAAACACTGATGAACCGCCCGAACAAGTGCCCGCACAGCAGCCGGTCACACGTCCGCCCCGTCCCGGAATGAGGTGATCACTCCGGGACGGGGCGGCGGTGGTGGTGCTCCGGACCGTCCGCTATTCGGCCGGCTCCGCGGTGGCGGCCTTCTTCGCGGCGGTCTTCGTCGCGGTCTTCGCCGTGGCCGTCTTCTTGGCGGTGGTGGTCTTCTTCGCCGCGGTCTTCTTGGCCGTGGTGGTCTTCTTGGCGGTGGTCGTCTTCTTCGCCGCGGTCTTCTTGGCCGTGGTCGCCTTCTTCGCGGGCGCCTTCTTGGCCGCCTTCTTCGCGGTCTTCTTCGCCGGGCCCTTGGCCCGCTTCTCCGCGAGCAGCTCGAAGCCCCGCTCCGCCGTGATCGTCTCGACGTCGTCGTCCCGGCGCAGCGTCGCGTTGGTCTCGCCGTCCGTGACGTACGGGCCGAACCGGCCGTCCTTGACGACCACCGGGCGCTCGCTGACCGGGTCGGTGCCCAGCTCCTTCAGCGGCGGCTTGGCCGCGGCGCGCCCGCGCTGCTTGGGCTGCGCGTAGATCACCATGGCCTCCTCGATGGTGATCGAGAAGAGCTGTTCCTCGTTCTCCAGGGAGCGGGAGTCGGTGCCCTTCTTCAGATACGGCCCGTAGCGGCCGTTCTGCGCGGTGACGTCCACGCCCTCGGGGTCGGTGCCCACGACGCGCGGCAGCGACAGCAGCCGGACGGCGTCCTCCAGCCCGACGGTGTCCAGCGACATCGACTTGAAGAGGGAGGCCGTCCGCGGCTTGACCGCGTTCTTGCCGCTCTTCGGGGTGCCCTCGGGCAGCACCTCGGTGACGTACGGACCGTAGCGGCCGTCCTTGGCCACGATCGGCCGACCGGTCTCCGGGTGCTCGCCGAGCTCGCGCTCGCCGCTGGGCTTGGCGAGCAGCTCCTTGGCCAGGTCGACGGTGAGCTCGTCCGGCGGCATGTCGTCCGGCACGTCCGCGCGCTGCCCGGTCTCGCCCTCGACCTCGGAGGGCTTCTCCACGTACGGGCCGTAGCGGCCGACGCGCAGCACGATGCCCTCGCCGACCGGGAAGGAGGACACCTCGCGGGCGTCGATCGCCCCCAGGTCGGTGACCAGCTTCTTCAGTCCGAGCAGGTGGTCGCCCTCGGCGCCGGCGGCCTCGCTCTCCTCGCCGAAGTAGAAGCGGCGCAGCCACGGCACGGGCTGGGCCTCGCCGCGCGCGATGCGGTCGAGGTCGTCCTCCATCTTCGCGGTGAAGTCGTAGTCGACCAGCGCGCCGAAGTGCTTCTCCAGCAGGTTGACCACGGCGAAGGAGAGGAACGAGGGCACGAGAGCCGTGCCCTTCTTGAAGACGTAGCCGCGGTCGAGGATGGTGCCGATGATCGACGCGTAGGTCGACGGGCGGCCGATCTCGCGCTCCTCCAGCTCCTTGACCAGCGAGGCCTCGGTGTAGCGGGCCGGGGGCTTGGTGGCGTGGCCGTCGGCGCGGATCTCCTCCGCGGTGAGCGCGTCGCCCTCGCCGACCTGCGGCAGCCGGCGCTCGCGGTCGTCGAGCTCGGCGTTCGGGTCGTCGGCGCCCTCCACGTAGGCCTTCATGAAGCCGTGGAAAGTGATGATCTTGCCGGAGGCGGAGAACTCGGCGTCCCGGCCGTCGCTCGAACGCCCGCCGACCTTGACGGTCACGGAGTCCCCGACGGCGTCCTTCATCTGGGAGGCCACGGTCCGCTTCCAGATCAGCTCGTAGAGCCGGAACTGGTCGCCGCTCAGCCCGGTCTCGGCCGGGGTGCGGAAACGATCACCCGAGGGACGGATCGCCTCGTGCGCCTCCTGCGCGTTCTTGACCTTGCCCGCGTAGATACGGGGCTTGTCCGGCAGGTAGCCGGCGCCGTAGAGCTGCGTCACCTGCGACCGGGCCGCGGCCACCGCCGAGTCCGAGAGCGTGGTCGAGTCCGTACGCATATAGGTGATGAAGCCGTTCTCGTACAGCTTCTGCGCGACCTGCATCGTCGATTTGGCACCGAAGCCGAGCTTGCGCGAGGCCTCCTGCTGCAGCGTGGTCGTGCGGAACGGCGCGTACGGCGAGCGCCGGTACGGCTTGGACTCCACCGACCGCACGGAGAAGACGGTGTCCTCCAGCGCGGCGGCGAGCGCCCGAGCCTGGGCCTCGTCCAGGTGCAGGACCTGGGAGCCCTCCTTGAGCGTGCCGGTTGAGCCGAAGTCGCGGCCCTGGGCGACCCGGCGCCCGTCGACGCCGGTCAGCCGGGCGCCGAAGGTGCCGGGGTCGGAGGTGTCACCGGCGCGGCCGGTGGCGAAGGTGCCGGTCAGGTCCCAGTACTCGGCGGAGCGGAAGGCGATGCGCTCGTGCTCCCGCTCGACGACGAGCCGGGTCGCGACCGACTGCACCCGCCCGGCGGACAGCCGCGGCATGACCTTCTTCCACAGGACCGGCGAGACCTCGTAGCCGTAGAGGCGGTCGAGGATGCGGCGGGTCTCCTGGGCGTCGACGAGCCGCTTGTTCAGCTCGCGCGGGTTGGCGACGGCGTCGCGGATCGCGTCCTTGGTGATCTCGTGGAAGACCATCCGGCGGACCGGGACCTTGGGCTTGAGGACCTCCTGGAGATGCCAGGCGATCGCCTCGCCCTCCCGGTCCTCATCGGTGGCGAGGAAGAGTTCGTCCGACTCGGCCAGCAGTTCCTTCAACTTGCTGACCTGGGACTTCTTGTCCGTGTTGACGACATAGACCGGCTCGAAGTCATGTTCGACATTCACGCCGAGACGGGCCCAGGACTCGCCCTTGAACTTCGCGGGGACTTCTGCGGCACCGTTGGGCAGGTCGCGGATGTGCCCGACGCTGGCCTCGACCGTGTAGCCAGGGCCGAGATAGCCCTTGATCGTCTTCGCCTTGGCAGGCGACTCGACGATGACGAGTCGGCGGCCGCCTGGTGCGGTCTCGCTGGTCGGGGACAACTTCGCTCTTCTCTCCAGTCGACGCCAAGGGGGTTCGGCTTTGCGGTGACGCTGCGGAGTGTGACGGTACCTCCCGGCCCCGTGTCAAACGGGAAAAGCCCGCAACGCCACTCGAACGGTAACCCGACAAGCGGCCTGTCTGCCGCCCGGACCGGCATGCCCGAACAGGAGCACCGTAGGCACGGCGGACGAACGGGCACCCGGATCCGGGGCCCCGATATGTGCAATCAGGCCAGGCAGAAGCAGCCGATACCGGCGGTGAGGAAGGCCGTCCCGAAGATCACGGCGAGGGCCGTCGATGCGACGGGGCTCACTCCGTGGGCGACCGGCGCGCGGAGCGTGACCCGGGCGCCGGTCCACAGCAGCAGGGCGGCCCCGAACAGCGTGAACGCCGTTCCGGCGAAGATCGCGGGTCCGCTCTCCATGGCCTGTCCCCTCGGCGACGTGTGACGTCGGAGCCTGTCACGCCCGTACGGCGTACGGGCGAACACCGGGTGAACAGCGAGCCCGGGGTGAGCGGGCCCCGGGCTCAGGGTCCTCGCACGCTGAGCGACCTCATCGGCCGCTCCTGGCGCAAGGACCCCTCAGTCCTCCCGGACCGGCTCGAGAAAGCCCTGCTCCACCAGGCGCCGGATCGCCCCGGGCGTACGGTCCCGCAGCAGCACCGGGTCCTCGCCCACGAGCTGCGCGATCGCGTCGAGGATCCGGCCGGCCGGGAGGGTGCCGTCGCACACGCCGGCGAACCCGGCACTGACCGTGTCGACCTCGGTGGCGCGCCGCATCCCGCGGTTCTGCCGGAGCACCACGTGCTCCGGGTCCTCCGCGCCGGGCTGCCCGACCTGCTCCTGCACCACCTCGTCGGCCAGCCGGAAGCGGCCGGCGAGCAGGGCGGCGTCATCCGTGGCGCGCAGGAAGTCCTGCCGGCCGAAGTGGTCCCGTACGGCCGCGCCCAGCGGCTGCTCGACGGGGTGCGGCCACTCCTCGGCCACCACCGACGGGCGCTCCGAGCCCGACTTGCGCAGGGTGATCCAGCCGAAACCGATGCCCTCGGTCCCCTGCGCCGCGAACTCCGCCAGCCAGGCGTCGTAACGCTCCGCGTACTCGGCCGGATCGGTGCGGTGGTCACCGGCGTCGCGCAGCCACAGCTCCGCGTACTGCGCCACGTCCTGCACCTCGCGCTGCACGATCCACGCGTCGCAGCCCGCGGGCACCCAGGAGGACAGCCGCTCCCGCCAGTCCTCGCCCTGAGTGTGCTGCCAGTTGGCCAGCAGCTGGAGGTGACCGCCGTCGTTGAGGTGGCCGGCGGCCTGCTGGACCAGGGTGCGGCACAGGTCGTCGCCCGCCATCCCGCCGTCGCGGTAGGTGAGCCGCGGCCCGTCGGCGGAGCGGGGGGAGATCACGAACGGCGGGTTGGAGACGATCAGGTCGTACCCCTCCTCACCAGCCACCGGCTCGAACAGCGACCCCTGCCGCAGGTCGGCCTCGGGCGCGCCGGAGAGCGCGAGGGTGAGCCGGGCGAAGCCCAGGGCCCGCGGGTTGAGGTCGGTGGCGGTGACCAGGTCGGCGTGGTGCGCGGCGTGCAGGGCCTGGACGCCCGAGCCGGTCCCGAGATCCAGGGCGCGCGCGACGGGCTCGCGGACGGTGATCCCGGCCAGCGTGGTGGACGCGCCGCCGACGCCCAGGACGAGCTGCGAGCGGGGCACCCCGGCCACGCCCGAGGCGATGCCGCCGGCCCCGCCGACCGCGCAGCCCAGGTCGGAGACGATCCACCAGTCCCGGTCCTCGGAGCCGGAGTACGGGCGCACGTCCACCGTGGCCCGCACCTCGTCGCCGTTCCGCACCAGCCAGCCGTCGGCCAGGCAGTCCTCGGCCGGCAGTGCGGCCCGCGCCTGCGCCTGCGGCACCGGCTGCTGCAACAGGAACAGCCGGGTCAGGGTCTCCAGCGGGGACCCGCCGCGGGTGGCCCGCAGCGCGGGGACCGTCTCGCTGCGCGCCAGCGCCGCGTAGGCGGGGCCGCCGAGCAGTCCGAGGAGCCCGTCGGCGGTGAAGTCGGCCGACCGGAGCGCCTCACGCAGCCGTGAGGTGCGGTCGGCATCGGGGGTGGGGAGGCTGTGCGTACTCACCGGCCCATTGTCCCGTGCCGACGGCTCCCGGCGGACCGGGCGGGGCCGTCAGGAGGCGGCCGACGGGGCCTTGGCGCTCCGCTGGCAGCTGGACTGCTTGGCCATAGCCGTGCCGATCTCGCCCGACTGGAGCTTCTTGATCGCCGCGTTGCCGACCTCGTTGACCCGGTCGATGTCGACGATGAGCTTCTTCAGCCCGTCGGCGAACGCACCCCGGGTCTTGATGTCGAGCTTGTCGGACTGCTGCTTCAGCTCGGCGTATGCCTTGGAGGTCGCGTCCAGCTCCTTGACCGCGTCCTTCTGGATCTGCGCGCCGTTGTCGACCGGCGGGGTGCCCGCCTTCTCCACGGAGTCGGACAGGGCTGCGTACCCGTCGGAGATCTGCTGGAAGGCGGCCGAGTCGGTCTTCTTGATGTCCTTCGGCTTGCCGTCCGCCGCGGTGTCCTTGATCGCCCGGTTGGCCTGCGTGATCTTCTTCAGCTGCGGCTGGGCGTCGTCGCAGACCTTCTTCGCGTAGGCGTCGACCTCGCTGCCGTCGTCACTGCAGCCGGACAGCGCCAGCACGAGCACAGCGCCACCGGACAGCGCGGCCACAAGCTTCTTGTTCACCGGATTGGTCCCTTCCATGGCTCTCGGCCCCGGAACATACACGCCCCGCGGGAGGGGGCCGCGAGTCAGGCATCCCTTAGGATCAGCATTGTAGCCATTTGCACCATACGGCCGAGTGTGATGCCCGATACAGGCAAACGGGCGGGCGGCGTGCTCCACGCACGCCGCCCGCCCGCCAACTGACCGGCCGGGAGACCGGATCGGGATGCCCGGAGTCAGGACACCACCGCCGGGTCGCTGGTCTTCGCCACCCGCTCGGAGTTGCCTTCGTCACCCACGGCGATCCCGCGCCGCTTCGAGACGTACACCGCGCCCACGATGACCGCGATCGACAGCAGCGCCACCGTGACACGCACCCCCACGCTGGCGTTGTCGCCGTAGCTGAACTTGACGACGGCCGGAGCGATCAGAAGGGCCACCAGGTTCATCACCTTCAGCAGCGGGTTGATCGCGGGGCCCGCGGTGTCCTTGAACGGGTCGCCGACGGTGTCGCCGATCACCGTCGCGGCGTGCGCCTCACTGCCCTTGCCGCCGTGGTGCCCGTCCTCGACCAGCTTCTTCGCGTTGTCCCAGGCACCGCCCGAGTTGGCGAGGAAGACGGCCATCAGGGTGCCGGTACCGATCGCGCCCGCGAGGTACGAGCCGAGCGCCCCGACACCGAGCGTGAAACCGACCGCGATCGGGGCGAGCACCGCGAGCAGACCGGGAGTGGCGAGTTCGCGCAGCGCGTCCTTGGTGCAGATGTCGACGACGCGCCCGTACTCCGGCTTCTCGGTGTAGTCCATGATCCCGGGGTGCTCGCGGAACTGCCGCCGCACCTCGTAGACCACCGAACCGGCCGACCGGGACACGGCGTTGATCGCCAGACCCGAGAACAGGAAGACGACGGACGCGCCCAGGACCAGCCCGACCAGGTTGTTGGGCTGCGAGATGTCCAGACTCAGCCCCAGCTCCCCGGCCTCGGCGTTGACCTCCGCGACCGCCGTGGCGATCGCGTCCCGGTAGGAGCCGAACAGCGCGGCCGCGGCGAGGACGGCCGTGGCGATGGCGATGCCCTTGGTGATGGCCTTGGTGGTGTTGCCGACCGCGTCGAGGTCGGTGAGCACCTGCGCGCCGGAACCGGTGACGTCGCCGGACATCTCGGCGATGCCCTGCGCGTTGTCGGAGACCGGACCGAAGGTGTCCATGGCCACGATCACGCCGACGGTGGTCAGCAGACCGGTGCCGGCCAGCGCGACCGCGAACAGCGCCAGCATGATCGACGTTCCGCCGAGCAGGAACGCGCCGTACACGCTGAGCGCGATCAGCACCGCCGAGTAGACCGCGGACTCCAGACCGATCGAGATGCCGGACAGCACCACGGTCGCCGGCCCGGTGAGCGAGGTCTTGCCGATGTCCCGCACCGGGCGCCGGTTGGTCTCCGTGAAGTAGCCCGTGAGCTGCTGGATCAGCGCGGCGAGCACGATGCCGATGGCGACGGCGACGAGCGCGAGGACCCGGGGGTCGCCCTCGTGCCCGGCGATGGCGGAGTCGGTGACCCCGTTCAGATCCGCGTAGCTGGCCGGCAGATAGAGGTAGACGGCGGTGGCCACCAGCACCAGCGAGATCACCGCGGAGATGAAGAAGCCGCGGTTGATGGCGGTCATGCCGCTGCGGTCCGAACGCCGGGGCGCCACCGCGAAGATGCCGATCATCGCGGTGACCACACCGATCGCCGGAACCAGCAGCGGGAACGCCAGACCGGAGTCCCCGAACGCGACCTTGCCGAGGATCAGCGCGGCGACGAGGGTCACCGCGTAGGACTCGAAGAGGTCGGCCGCCATGCCGGCGCAGTCGCCGACGTTGTCGCCCACGTTGTCCGCGATGGTCGCGGCGTTGCGCGGGTCGTCCTCCGGGATGCCCTGCTCGACCTTGCCGACCAGGTCGGCGCCGACGTCCGCGGCCTTGGTGAAGATGCCGCCGCCGACACGCATGAACATCGCGATCAGCGCCGCACCGAGGCCGAAGCCCTCGAGCACCTTCGGCGCGTCGGCCGCGTAGACCAGCACCACGCAGGAGGCGCCCAGCAGGCCCAGCCCCACGGTGCACATGCCGACGACGCCACCCGTCCGGAAGGCGATTTTCATCGCCTTGTGCGAAACCGCGGTGAGGTCCTTGGCCGGCTCGCCTTCGGCGGGGGTCGCCTCCCGGGCGGCTGCCGCTACGCGGACATTGCTGCGCACCGCGAGCCACATTCCGATGTAACCGGTCGCCGCCGAGAAGAGGGCACCGATCAGGAAGAACGCGGAACGTCCCGCACGCTGCGTCCAGTTGTCCGCCGGAAGCAGCAGGAGCAGGAAGAAGACCACCACGGCGAATACGCCGAGGGTGCGCAACTGACGTGCGAGGTAGGCATTGGCGCCTTCCTGCACCGCGGCGGCGATCTTCTTCATGCTGTCGGTGCCCTCGCCGGCGGCGAGCACCTGTCGTACGAGCACCACGGCGACGACGAGCGCGGCCACCGCGACCGCGGCGATGACCGCCACGAGCACCCGGTTGTCACTGGTCAGCACGGCGGCCGCGAGCGAAGAGGGGTGGTCCAGCTGCAGAGGGGTAAAGGGCCCCGCCATTCGTCCTCCTTGACGTTTGGCACATGGGCGCGCAGCTGTTGTCGGTTACGACAGGAACAGCCGCCACGCTCAGGCGTACTGAGCTCAAGATGTGGACGGATTGTAGGGAGCCCAGCTGGATCAAAACAGGGTGCCGTGACCGGAATTCGCCCGTACCCAGCGAAGATCAAAACGAATCACTCCGGGAATTCGCCCGGAGGAGGGACGGCCGGTAATTCACTGACGCCCTTTGAATGATCTACGGAATGATCTACAAAAGGATCTCCGGGCATCCGAAGGAGCAGTTCAGCGGGCCCGCCGAGCCGGACACCCGGGACCCGGGTGACACACGGAGCCCCGGGGGGACGGGTGCCGTTGACGGGCGGAAGCGGCCGGAAACGACAGCGGCGACACCAGGGGCGAGCGAGCACTGCGCGCTCGGCGCGCCCCGAGGGACCGGCGACAGAAGTGGCCATTCCCGGGACCGGCCGCCGGCCGAACGATCCGGACGGCACAGCCGAGGGGCCGGATCCACACCACGGCGGGCCGAGCGCCGGGCGGGGTTCGGGTCGGGGCGCGGGGTGAGGCTCGTACGGGCGTCGTGAGTGGTGCGATGGGGTGCCGGCTGGGTGCGGTGGTCCGGGACGGGCAGGCGCGCACCAGGGGTGCATCTACGGCACAGGCACCAGAGGTGCATCCACAAGCAAAGGCAGAAGAACGGCGGTAGAAGAAGCCGACAGCCCACAGAGCCCACGGAAGCGAGCACGGCGGCCGACGGCCACGGGCCGACCGGACCGCGGCGGGCGCGTGCCGCGCGGCACACGTGCACCGCCTCAGGGCTCGGGCTCGGGCTCGGGCTCGGGCTCGGGCTCGGGCTCGGGCTCGGGCTCGGGCTCGGGCTCGGGCTCGGGCTCGGGCTCGGGCTCGGGCTACGGAAGCATGGTCGCGGGGGTCGCGGGCCAGCTCATCCGGATGAGCCCGCCTGCTTCACCGGTGGACACTTCCACGTCGTCGACGAGGCCGCTGATGACCGCCAGGCCCATCTCGTCCTCTTCCTCCGCTGCGGAGTCCTCGGCGCCGCCGTCCCCGCCCGTGCGGGCTCCGGGGACCGCACCCGAGACGGCGTGCGGTGCCTCGTCGCCCACCTCGATGGAGAACTTCTTCTCGTCCTCGATGAGCACGACCTTGACGGGAGCCGACACGGCATTGCTCTGGTGCAGGCTCACGGCCCGGGTGCAGGCCTCACCGACGGCGAGGCGCACCTCGTCCAGCACCGCTTCGTCGACCCCGGCTCGGCGCGCGACCGCTGCCGCCACCAGACGGGCGGTGCGGACATGCTCGGGCAACGCGCTGAACAGCAGTTCGACGGTGGCCATGCCATCCCCTCGGTCGTACGGGCGTACATCTCAGGGGGCCCGGGCAGGATCGCCCGGTCCCCCCAGTGGCTTCCGCGGGAGACGCTGCCGTCAGTCGGTGGCTGCGACAGCGTCGTCGACCGAGGTGTGAATCGGGAACACCTTGGTCAGACCGGTAATGCGGAAGATCTTGAGAATGCGCTCCTGGTTGCACACCAGGCGCAGCGAGCCCTCATGGGCACGCACCCGCTTCAGGCCACCGACCAGCACGCCGAGCCCGGTGGAGTCGAGAAAGTCGACGCCCTCCATGTCCACGACGAGGTGATAGTTACCGTCGTTGACAAGCTCGACCAGCTGCTCGCGCAGCTTGGGCGCGGTGTATACATCAATCTCGCCACCGACCTCGACGACCGTGCGGTCGCCAACGGTCCGGGTCGACAGGGACAGGTCCACGGATCCTCCAGCACCTTGCATCGAGCGGTCGCCCCCCATGGATCGGCAGCCGCGATGGCATTCAATCACTTACC
Organism: Streptomyces sp. NPDC002055; assembly: GCF_040296705.1. NCBI lineage: Bacteria > Bacillati > Actinomycetota > Actinomycetes > Kitasatosporales > Streptomycetaceae > Streptomyces > Streptomyces sp. NPDC002055. The sequence goes on along the minus strand of NZ_JBEOXS010000014.1, from coordinate 65,158 downwards.
AGCAGGCGCGCACGACGCCTTGAGTCCATTCTCCGTCACGCCAGTGACACACTCGGTGCCGATGGCCAACAATCAACTCCCGCGTTTCGCGGGCGTACGCACATCCCCGCGCTCGGTCCTGGACCGTCTCGCGGCCGGGGCCGATCGGGCTGTGCGCATCACTCATACGGAGCACTTGCCCCCGCGTGCGGGCCGTCATGCGGACTGGTCGGAGGGGATCCGCACCGAGGTCGTCGACGCCATCCGGAAGACCGGGATCGACCGTCCGTGGGAGCACCAGGCGCACACGGTCGAGCACGCTCTGCGCGGACATTCCGTCGTGGTCGCCACCGGCACGGCGTCGGGCAAGTCGCTCGCCTATCTGGCTCCGGTGCTCAGCGCCCTCCTCGACGGCTCCGAGGCCCCCAACGGGCGAGGGGCGACCGCCCTCTACCTGTCCCCGACGAAGGCGCTCGCCGCCGATCAGAAGCGCGCCGTCGCAGAGCTCGCGGCGCCGCTGGGCACCGCCGTGCGCCCAGCGGTGTACGACGGCGACACACCCGTCGAGGAGCGCGAATGGGTGCGCCAGTACGCGAACTACGTGCTGACCAACCCCGACATGCTGCACCGCGGCATCCTCCCCGCCCACCCCCGCTGGTCGTCGTTCCTGAGGTCGCTGCGCTTCGTCGTGATCGACGAGTGCCACACCTACCGCGGAGTGTTCGGTTCGCATGTCGCGCAGGTGCTGCGCCGGCTCCGCCGCGTCTGTGCCCGCTACGGCTCCGAGCCCGTGTTCCTGCTCGCCTCCGCCACCGCGGCGGACCCGGCTCGGGCCGCCTCCCGGCTCACGGGCCTCCCGGTGGCCGAGGTCACCGAGGACGCCTCCCCCCGCGGGGAACTGGTGTTCGCCCTGTGGGAGCCGCCGCTGACCGAGCTCCACGGCGAACAGGGCGCGCCGGTACGGCGCACCGCCACCGCCGAGACCGCGGACCTGCTCACCGACCTGGCCGTCCAGGGCGTCCGTACCGTGGCCTTCGTCCGCTCACGGCGCGGGGCCGAGCTGATCGCCCTGATCGCCCAGGAGCGGCTGGCGGCGGTCGACCGCTCCCTGCCCGGCCGGGTCGCGGCCTACCGCGGCGGCTACCTCCCCGCGGAACGCCGCGCCCTGGAGCGTGCCCTCCACTCCGGCGAGCTGCTGGGGCTGGCGGCCACCACGGCGCTGGAGATGGGCGTGGACGTCGCGGGGCTCGACGCGGTGCTCGTCGCCGGTTACCCCGGCACCCGGGCGTCCCTGTGGCAGCAGGCCGGCCGGGCGGGCCGGGCGGGTCAGGGGGCGCTCGCGGTCCTCGTCGCCCGCGACGACCCGCTGGACACCTATCTGGTGCACCATCCCGAGGCCCTCTTCCAGCGGCCGGTCGAGTCCACGGTGCTCGACCCGGACAATCCGTATGTGCTCGCTCCCCACCTGTGTGCTGCGGCTGCCGAGCTCCCGCTCACCGAGGCCGACCTGGAACTCTTCGGTCCGGCCGCGCCGGATCTCATACCGCAGCTGGAACAGCGCAAGCTGCTGCGGCGCCGGGCGACCGCCTGGCACTGGCCGCGTCGCGAACGGGCGGCCGACCTGGCCGACATCCGCGGCGAGGGCGGCGACCCCGTCCATGTGGTGGAGGAGGCGACCGGGCGCCTCCTCGGCACCGTGGACGCCGGCGCCGCACACACCACCGTCCACGACGGCGCGGTCCACCTCCACCAGGGGCGCACCTACGTGGTGAAGCACCTCGACCTCCACGACTCCGTCGCCCTCGTCGAGGCGTCCGACCCGCCGTACTCCACCACCGCCCGCGACACCACGGCCATCTCCGTTCTGGACACCACGACCGAGATCCCCTGGGGCGATTCCCGGCTGTGCTTCGGTTCGGTCGAGGTCACCAATCAGGTCGTCTCCTTCCTGCGCCGGAAACTCGTCACGGGCGAGGTGCTGGGCGAGACCAAGCTGGATCTGCCGCCCCGGACCCTGCGCACCCGAGCGGTCTGGTGGACGGTCACCGAGGACCAGCTCGACGCCGCCCGGGTCGCCCCGGAGCAGCTGGCGGGGGCCCTCCACGCCGCCGAGCACGCCTCCATCGGCATCCTGCCGCTCTTCGCCACCTGCGACCGCTGGGACATCGGCGGGGTCTCGGTGCCGCTGCACCCGGACACCCTGCTGCCCACGGTCTTCGTGTACGACGGCCACCCGGGCGGCGCGGGGTTCGCGGAACGCGCCTTCCACACCGCGGAGCGCTGGCTACGGGCCACACGGGAGGCCATCGCCTCCTGTGAGTGCGAGGCGGGGTGCCCGTCCTGCATCCAGTCCCCGAAGTGCGGGAACGGCAACGACCCGCTGCACAAACGAGCCGCCGTACGGCTGCTCACCACACTCCTCTCCGCGGCACCGGAAGATCCGCCGGAGGACTCGTCACAGCCGGGCGAGGCCACGGGGGCGGCCCCGGCCCCGACGGACGCAGTCGGTGGGCCGGCCTGGGCGTCAGGGCCGTCAACGGAGCCACCGGCCCGGCCACCGATGGGGTCGCCGCCGGGGCCACCGGCGGGCCACTCCGATCGGCCGAGGAGCTCCGGACATCCCGGAGACTCCGGCGAACAGGCGTAGCTCCGGTCCACCCGGCTCGCCGGGCGTGCGGTGGAGCGGGGAGAACAGGCGTGGTTCGCCCGCTCGGGGGACCCGCCCGCGACCGGATCCGCGAGCTGAACGGCCCGGCCCGCACCTCCGCAGTGAGATCGGCGACCTCTCCGGCCACGGCACACCGGACCACCCGTGCGCCCTGTGCCACCGCGATCCGCCGCGCTATGGCGCAGGCCGGCTCCTGGCCATCCAGGGCATGATCAGCGGCCGCGAGCGCGGCCAGGTCCGCTGCTCCGCCCGCCCGGTGGCGTACGGTCACCGCCGCTCCCATGCCCAGCACCGCTGTGAACACCGCACAGAGCGCCGCGGTGAACACCACCGTCCACACCGTGGCCGACCCCCGGTCGATCACGGTGATCCCGGTGGGCTTGATTGGCTCGGTGGGCGCGGTGATCTCGGTGGGCTCGGTGGGCTCGGGCTCGGTGGGCTCGGTGATCCCGGCGGTCCCAGCGGTCCCGGCAGACGGCTCGGCCACCGCCCCTCGGCCTGTCTCAGCCGCCGGCCTCTGGCCGGTCACGGTTGCCGTTCCCTTCCCCTGGCCCGGTTGCAGGCCCCCGCCATCACGTCGCTCCCGTATCCAGTCCCGCGGCCACGTCCTCATACAGACCCCACCCCGGCGGCGCCCGCCCCGGAACCCGACCTCCGGTCCTCCGACAGCGCCACGGCCTCCGCCCGAAGGCTGAGGGACAGGGCGCGAGGCCCCGCCGTGGGCGCCACGACCCGTACCCGCACCTGATCCCCCTCACGCTCCAGAGCCACCTCCGCTCCCCGTGGAGCGGCCGCTCGGGCGGCGGCCAGCGCGGCCTCCGGCGGTTCCGACCGGGCCGCGGCGCGCGCTCCCGCCCGCGCCGCGTCCACACACCGGATCTGGGCCGCGGCGGCCATCAGCCCCCACAGCAGTGCCACGGCGAACAGCACCAGCGCGGGCAGCACCACCGCCGCCTCGGCCGTCACGAACCCCCGGTCAGAACGGCGCATCGAGCGCCTTTCCGATGATCGATTGGAGTGCCCCGGAGACCGCCCCGCTGGTCACCACCTTGTAGAGGACGGCAGCGAATCCGCATGCCGCGACCGTCCCGACCGCGTACTCGGCCGTGGTCATCCCCTGGTCCTGTGGCGCGCACCGCAGCCTCCGCCACCGCGCACCGATCCTCTTGAACATCTCTGCCCCCATCGTCGGTTGCCTCTTCCCCTTCTGGTTCCGGTTTCGGTTCCGGTTCCGGTTCCGGTTTCCGTCGTCGCTGCGCCGTCGCCGCTCGGTCTGTGGCGCCTCCGCACGCCGAGCCCTTTCCTCGCCACCCGTCAGTGGCCGTTCAGCAAGCCGGTTGCCAGGCCGATGAGCACCGGGGCCACACCGACCGTCAGAAAGGCGGGGAGAAAGCAGAGCCCCAGCGGCGCGGTGGCCAGCACACCGGCTCGCCGTGCCCCGGCCGTCGCGGTCCGTGCCCGTTCGGCCCGGCACTCCGCCGCCACCCGCGTCACCGGTTGCACCGCGGGGCTTCCCGTCGCCTGGGCTCGCTCCAGGCAGCGCGCCAGTCCGCGCGCACCGGCGAGTGCGCCGAGCCGGCCCCAAGCCGTGGCGGGTTCGGCGCCGAGCCTCAGCTCGGCAGCGGTCCGCGCCAACCGGTCACCGACCGGTCCGCCGAGGGACCTCCCGACGGCGTCCGCCGCCTCGCGCGGCCCGGCTCCGGCAGCCAGACACGCCGCCAGCAGGTCCGCGGCCAGGGGAAGTTGACGGGACACGGCCTCGGCGTCCTCCGTCACCACGGTCCGCTCCGAGCGGCTCCGCCGCCATCGGTGCACGCCGTACCCCGCTGCGGCCCCGGCCAGGCAGCCCGGCACGCCGCCCACCAGGACGAAGGCGGTCAGTCCGACGGCCGGTGCGGGCCACCGCTCCCGCAGCGCGCGACCGGAACGCCCCGTCGACGCGGCGAACCACCCCCGCAGGCGGTCCCGCCGACGCGGCGCCACGTCGCCCGAGCCGAGCACGCGCCCGAGCCGTCCGCGTACCGCACGCCCCCGCCGGCGGCGGACCGCCGCCACCGAGAACCGGACGGCCACGGCACCGGTTGCGGCCGTTCCCGCCAGGGCCATGGCCCCCTCGCCGGTCATCCGGTCCCCGCACCGCGTCGGCCCGACGCGGCCCGTACGACGCGGGCCGTCCAGACGAGCCCCGCGTACTCCAGCGCTCCGCCGACCAGCAGGCACATCCAACCGGCGGGAGTGTGCAGCAGCACGCGCAGCGGTTCGGCGCCGAGCGCCGAGCCCATCAACAGCCCGACGAGCGGCAGGAGAGCCAGCATCACCGCCGTCGCTCGCGTGCCGGCGAGCTGGGCCTCCAGTTCCTCGCCCTGCGCCCGTTCGGCACGCAGCGCGTCGGCCACCCTCTCCAGCCCGGCGGCCAGCCCCGCTCCGCTGTCGGCTGCCACCTGCCAGCACGCCGCGACGCCCAGCAGCCCCTCGGCCCCCGGCTGTCGGGCGGCCTTCCGCAGCGCCGCCGGCACATCACCACCGAAGCGTGCGGCGGCCGTCACCGTGCCCTCTGCCGTCCCGAGAGTCCCGGACACAGCGATCCGTAGCGCCTCGTCGGGCTGGCGCCCGGCACGCAACTCGCCCGCCACTCCGGCGCACAGCTCGATCACCCGCGCCGCCGTGGAGTCACGGGCCCGCCCGCGCTCCCGGCTCCGCAGCCACCGGCGCACCAGGGGCACGGCGACGATCGCCGCCGGCAGGGGCAGCAGCGAGGCGCCGAGCAGCGCCACCAGGCACCCGACGGGCAGGCACCACAGCTCCGGCCCGGGCTGCCCGCCCGGCAGGGCCTTCCAGCGCCTGCGGGCCTCGATCGCCCAGCGTTCCCGGGCCCCGGGGAGCCGGACGCGGCCGGAGGTCGTCCCAGCGCCGTCGGCGAACAGCAGCCGGGCTCTCCGCAGCTCCGTGTCCCGTCCGCCCAGGAGCAGCGCGGCCAGGCCCGCACAGAGCACCGCCGCATACGCCGGGGCGGCGTTCGCCCCGGTGACCGCTCCCTCGGTCATCAGGCCGCCGGTCACCAGGCATCACCGCCGCGGGCGCACAGCCGGCCGAGCCGCTCCCAGCCCCGCTCGCGCGCGAAGCCCTGGGCACCCCAGACTGCGGCCGGCACCGTTCTGACCAGTCCGGCCCCGTCCCGCTCGAGCACATGCACCTCGGCGAGGCGCCGGCGTCCGGTGCGGTCCCGGACCAGATGCACCACGACCGACAGGGCGGCCGCCAACTGGCTGTGCAGCGCCGCCCGGTCGAGTCCGGCCGCCGAACCGAGCGCCTCCAGCCGGGCGGGCACGTCCGCCGCGGCGTTGGCATGCACCGTTCCGCAGCCGCCCTCGTGACCGGTGTTCAGGGCGGCGAGAAGGTCGGTGACCTCCGCGCCGCGGACCTCGCCCACCACGAGCCGGTCCGGCCGCATGCGCAGCGCCTGACGCACCAGATCGCGCAGCGTGACACGGCCGGTCCCCTCCTGGTTCGCGGGCCGCGCTTCGAGACGGACCACATGGGGGTGGTCGGGCCGCAGCTCCGCCGAATCCTCGGCCAGCACGATGCGTTCGTCCGGACCGACCAGCCCCAGCAGGGTGCTGAGCAGTGTCGTCTTGCCCGATCCGGTCCCTCCGCTGATCAGGAAGGACAGCCGGGACTCCAGCATCTGCCGCAGCAGCCGCTCCCCGCCGACCGGCAGGGTCCCCGCGTCCACGAGTTCGGCCAGCCCGAACGCCCTGGGCCGTACGACCCGCAGCGAGAGGCAGGTCGAGCCGACGGCCACCGGTGGCAGCACCGCGTGCAGCCGAGTGCCGTCCGGCAGCCGGGCGTCCACCCACGGCCGTGCGTCGTCCAACCGCCGCCCGGCCACCGCGGCAAGCCGCTGGGCGAGCCGACGGACCGCCGCCGCATCGGGGAAGGACACATCGGACCGCTCCAGCCCCCGCCCGCGGTCCACCCAGACCTCGGACGGGGAGGTGACCAGGACATCGGTCACCTCCGGCTCCGCGAGCAGTGGCTCCAGTGGCCCGCTGCCCACGAGTTCGGACCGCAGGCGCGTCACCACGCGCAGCACTTCGGTGTCCCCCAGCAGCCGCCCCTCCGCGCGTAACGCCGCCGCCACCGCTGCCGGAGTGGGCTCGGCCCCGCTCTCCGCCAGCCTCAGCCGCACCGCGTCCACCAGCGGCACCGCCACATCCGTGACCCGGCTCGTCGCCGTCATCCGACGCCACCTCCCGGGCGCCCGGCCGGTGCGGCCCCACCTGTGGATGCGAGGGCCCGCTCCCAGAAGTCCGCGGAGAACCGCGCGAGCGGCCCCCGCACACTGCTGCCGGGCGGCACACCTCCGCCGGACGACAGCCCGGTCTCCGGGGCGAGCTCCCCGGCCAGCGGAATCCCCAACAGCCGGGCGATCTCCTCGCTGTGGAGGCCCGGACCGCACGGCCCCCGCACCACGGCGCGCAGATCATCCAGGACCGTGCCCACCGTGGCCGCCACCCGGTGCGCGGCGGCAACCGCCCGCAGCTCCGCGGGCACCACGAGCAGGCCCAGATCCAGCTGCGCCAACGCCTCCGCCTCCGCGTCACCCACGCGCCGCGGCAGATCGACGACGACCACCCCGCCGCCCCTGCGCGCAGCGGCCAGCACCGAACTCATCGCCTCGGGCCGCAGGGTCACCGCATCGCCGCGATCCCAGCTCAGGAGCCGCACTCCACGCAGCTCGGGCAGGGCTTCCTCCAGCGCGCTGCCGCCCAGCCTGCCCCGCGACTGGGCGAAGGCCGGCCATCTCGGCCCCTCCGTCCGCTCGCCGCCGAGCAGCACGTCCAGCCCGCCGCCGAGCGAATCGGCGTCGATCAGCATCGTGCGCCGCCCGGCGCGGGCGGCGGTCACGGCGAGAGCGCAGGCCAGGGTGCTCGCCCCCGCGCCGCCGCGGCCACCGACGACCCCGACGGTCAGCGCCCGCCCGACGCTCTCCGCGGCGTCGGCGATCCGCTCCACCAGCCAGGCCTCGGCATCCGGCAGCGCCAGCACCTGATCCGCGCCGATCTCCACGGCGCGGCGCCAGACGGCCTGATCGTCGAGGCACCGCCCGACGACCAGCACTCCCGGTCTGCGCGACGGACCCCGCAGCCGGTGCGCGGCGTCGTCGCCGACCAGGACCAGGGGAGCCGTCTCCCAACTCCCCCGCTGTACGGGCACGCCATGGGAGACCTCCGCCTCCGCACCCGCCGCGGCACACAGGCGCAACAGGTCGTCCAGCAGCGCTTCGTCCTCCGTGACGATCAACGGTCGCCGCGGTTGTCCGCCGGCGGTCTGCGGCTCCTGTGAACCAATGGATCCGGCCACGGTCTCCGCCCCCTCTCGCATCGCACTCTCACATCCGCGAACTTCGCGGGTAATCACCGTGCGGCGATCCGGGAAATCATGTGGATCTTGGTCGGAAACTGTGGACTACTTGCGGGTTGTGAATATCCCCGTCACCTATACCGGTGACTTCCCCTCCGCATCGCAACGATTACGATGAGTTACGCGTCATGACAGTCGAAGAGCAGCGCGCGGCGAGAGAGAGCGGAGGGAGAAGATCCGGAAAGGAAATGCGAAAACGCGTCCGGACATGCGACGACCCCCGCCGGGGGGGAGAGCGGGGGTCGTCCCCACGGCCGACTCGGGGGGGGAGGAGTCGGACCGGGTTAGCACGGTCGCGAACGATCCGTGACTTCCATGGTGTACCCGAGAGCCTTCTCAGGCAAACCCACGCGCCACAGCTTACGCCGAATGGCGGGCCCCTATGCTCTGCCTCGTGGAAAATCACCTCTTGCCGCGCACCGCCGCCTTCTTCGATCTCGACAAGACGGTGATTGCGAAGTCGAGCACGCTGGCCTTCAGCAAGTCCTTCTACCAGGGTGGCCTGATCAACCGCAGGGCCGTACTGCGCACCGCCTACTCGCAGTTCGTGTACCTCGTCGGAGGGGCCGACCACGACCAGACCGAGCGGATGCGCGAGTACCTTTCCGCCCTCTGCAAAGGCTGGGATGTACAGCAGGTGCGGGAGATCGTCGCGGAGGCGCTGCACGGCCTCATCGGCCCGATCATCTACGACGAGGCCGCCTCGCTGATCGAGGAGCACCACACCGCCGGGCGGGACGTGGTGATCGTCAGCACATCGGGCGCCGAGGTCGTCGAACCGATCGGCGAGCTGCTCGGCGCCGATCGCGTCGTGGCCACCCGCATGGTCGTCGAGGACGGCCGCTTCACCGGCGAGGTCGAGTACTACGCCTACGGGCCGACCAAGGCCGAAGCCGTCGCCGAGCTGGCCGAGAGCGAGGGCTACGACCTCGACCGCTGCTACGCGTACAGCGACTCGGTCACCGACATCCCGATGCTGGAGGCGGTCGGCCACCCGCACGCGGTCAACCCCGACCGCGGGCTGCGCCGGGAGGCGGCGGCCCGGGGCTGGACCGTGCTCTCGTTCAGCCGTCCGGTGCGGCTGAGGGAGCGGCTCCCGTCGCTCTCCCTGCCGCCCCGGCCCGTCCTCGCGGCCATCGCCGCGGTGGGCGCGGCAGCCGCGACCGCCGGCCTGGTCTGGTACGCGGGCCGACGCCGTGCGGCTTATGCCCGCATTTGAAGCCGATAGTAAAGATATGCAGCCAGGGGTTCCGCTTCCGGGCACCCAGGAGTAGAAAGGAGTCAACGGCCCGCGAGACCAGGGATATCCGGGAGGATCTTCCTCAACGCATCAAGGCCCCACGGACCGGAGCATGAAAGTCGGGCACCCACGCGACGCCGACCCGTCGATTACGGGCCAGCTGCACCAGGTGACGGGCAAAGAACCCGACCTGATGAGCGAAAAACGAGCACGCACTGGTAACCGGGCCGACATGCCAGCGGCGGTACCCCGAGCGGGTACCGCCGCAACTCTTCACCGGCCGCGCGGCCGCGGACCGTCGACTCAGGCCGCGCCGCGCTGCAGCGCTTCGCACACGGCCGTGCTCTCCCGGACGCCCAGCTCGACGGCCCGCCCGCAGTGCGTGATCCAGGCCGCCATGCCCTCCGGGGTGCCGGAGACGTAACCGTCCAGGGCCGCGACGTACGCGGCCCGCCCCAGCTCGGCGTGCCCCACCTCCGCCGGGCAGATCGACTTCGGATCGAGTCCGCTGCCGATCAGCACGATCCGCTCCGCCGCCCGTGCCACCAGCCCGTTGCCCCACCCGAAGGGCCGCAGCGCCACCAGTTCGCCGTGCACCACGGCAGCCGTCACCAGCGCCGGCGCCTCCGTTCCCGCCAGCAGGAGCTCCGCGAGCCCGTCGAGCCGTCCGGCGACCTCGTCGGCATCCGGCAGCGGCAGTTCGACCAGCGGCTCGGCCACCGGCTCACCCTCGAGCCGCGGACGGCCCACCGTGCCCTCCGGCGCGGAACTCCCGGCCGCCACCAGATGCAGCCGCGCGAGCGTCCGCAGCGGCGACTGCCGCCACACACTGAGCAACTGCCCCGCCTCCGCGGTCAGCCGGAGCGCCGCACCCACGGTCCAGGGCTCGCCCTCGCCACCGAAGTCGCTGCGCCGCCGCACCTCCTCCAGCGCCCAGTCGGCACCGGCCAGCGCCGCGGAACCGCGCGCTCCGCGCAGTGCGGCCTCCGAGGTGATCTCATTGCTGCGGCGTCGCATCACCCGGTGGCCGTAGACCCGGTCCACGGCCTTGCGTACGGAGTCCACGGAGTCGGCCACGCCCGGGAGCGCACTGAGAGCGGCCAGCGGATCGGCTTTGGTACCCATGCGCCCGACCCTACGCACTCACCGGCCACGCCCCTCGAAGGAGTGGTCTTCCTCACCACCTTCACTCACCCTGCGCAACACTTGACCTACCCTTGGTGAACATGAAGATCGCTTTCGTTGGGAAGGGCGGCAGCGGCAAGACCACCCTGTCCTCCCTGTTCATCCGTCATCTCGCCGCCGAGCGCCTCCCGGTGATCGCGGTGGACGCCGACATCAACCAGCACCTCGCCCCGGCCCTCGGCATCGACGAGCGGGAGGCCGCCGAGCTGCCCGCCCTCGGCGCGGAACTCCCCCTGATCAAGGACTATCTGCGCGGCTCCAACCCCCGGATCGCCACGGCCGAGACCATGATCAAGACCACCCCGCCGGGCCACGGCTCCCGTCTGCTGCGGGTCCGCGAGGAGAACCCGGTCTACGCCGCCTGCGCCCGGCCCGTGCGGCTCGAGGACGGCTCCGACGTCCGGCTGATGGTGACCGGGTCCTTCACCGAGTCGGATCTCGGAGTCGCCTGCTACCACTCGAAGGTCGGCGCGGTCGAGCTCTGCCTCAACCACCTCGTCGACGGCCGGGAGGAGTACGTCGTCGTCGACATGACGGCGGGATCCGACTCCTTCGCGTCCGGCATGTTCACCCGTTTCGACATGACCTTCCTGGTGGCCGAGCCGACCCGGAAGGGCATCGCCGTCTACCGCCAGTACAAGGAGTACGCCCGGGACTTCGGGGTGGCGCTGTGCGTGGTCGGCAACAAGGTGCAGGGACCGGACGACGTCGACTTCCTCCGCGCGGAGGCGGGCGACGACCTGCTCGTGACGGTCGGTCACTCCGACTGGGTGCGGGCGATGGAGAAGGGCCGCCCCCCGCGCTTCGACGCGCTCGAACCCACCACCCGGCAGGCGCTGGAGACGCTGCACGGAACCGCCGACGCCGCCTACGAGCGGCGCGACTGGGACCGCTACACCCGGCAGATGGTGCACTTCCACCTCAAGAACGCACAGAGCTGGGGGAACGCGAGAACCGGGGCCGACCTGGCGGCGCAGGTCGACCCCTCCTTCGTGCTGGACGAGAGCCGCACGGCCACCGAGCCCGTCTGACCCCCGGGCGCGCTCCGCGCCGGACCGCCGCCCCGGACGCTACCCCTGAGCCAGAATCCCGGCTCCCCGGCGCTCAGCGGCGGCCGCCTTCCCGGATGCCGCCTTCCCGGGGGCCGTCTTCCGCGGAGCGGACTTCCTGGGCGGGGTCTTCCGGGGGACGGGAGTGCGCCGGTCGAGGAAGGTCTCCCAGCCGCCCTTCGGCTTCTTGCCGACGTCCAGGGTGCGGAGCCGGTCCAGCACCTTCGGGTCCTGGGCGTCGAGCCAGTCCGCGAGCTGCTTGAACGTCACACAGCGGACGCCCTCCCGGGGGCAGACCGCCTTGATGGTGTCCTCGACGGCCCGCATGTAGGTGCCGCCGTTCCAGGACTCGAAGTGGTTGCCGATGAACAGCGGGGCACGGTTGCCGCGGTACGCCCGGGAGAAGGCGGAGAGCAGCCCCTTGCGCATCTGCTCCCCCCAGGCACCGTGCCGTGCGGGATCCCCGTGCACCGTCCCCGACTGGTTCGCCAGGAAGTTGTAGTCCATCGAGAGGGTTTCGAACGACCGGCCGGGCATGGGCACCTCCTGGAGGGGGAAGTCCCAGATCCCGTCGACTCTGCCCGGCCAGACCTGACGGCCGCCGGAGGAGCTCGCGTCGTAGCGGAACCCCATGGCCTTGGCCGCGGGGATCAGATTCCGCTGGCCCTCCAGGCAGGGTGCGCGGCCGCCGACGAGTTCCTTGCTGTAGTCGAAGGGCAGCGGTTTCTCGTTCTTCAGGCCGGTGTGGGTCCGCCACTTCTTGACGAAGGACTCGGCCTGCTCGAGCTCGCTCCTCCACTCCTCCGTGGACCAGGTCCCCACACCGTTGGCTCCACAGAAGTGCCCGTTGAAGTGGGTGCCGATCTCGTGGCCCTCCTTCCAGGCCTGGCGGATCTGAGCCAGGGTGTCCCGGATTCCCTCGAGGCTGTTGAAGCCGATGTCCGAGGCGCCGGCGGAGTGCCCGGGCGGGGCATAGATCTTCCGCTTCTCCTCCGGCAGCATGTACACGCCGCTCAGAAAGAACGTCATCCTCGCGTCGTACTTCTTGCCGACATCGCGGAAGTGGGAGAAGAGCTTCTGGCTGTCCTCCCCCGCGCCGTCCCAGGAGAAGACGACGAACTGCGGAGGCTCCTCACCGGGCCGCATCCTGCGGGCGGCGGGCTGGCTGGGCTGACGTCCGGTGTCGGCTGTCGACCCGTCGCCGATGATTCTGACCTTCTCGGCAGCCGCCCCCTGGGGGGCGGCGGAACGTTCCTGCGCCTCACCGGCTCCCGGCTTCGGCGCCACACCGCTCGAACATCCGGTGACCGCGAGGGCCATCGCCGGGGTGACGACACCGAGAACGACTCTCCATGCGGCTGCCATCAGCCACCTCTTTCCTGAGGCTTGTCCAGTCCGACACAGCACCGCCAACGTCGCATGACCGGGCCGGAGGATTTGTACGACAAGCTGACTGTCATACAAATTCACTCAATAGGCGCAAAGGCCAGCGCATTCATGGAGATAGCAACCGCTCGTTCTTTACTCTGGATTACGATTCATTTACCGAGAGTTGAGGAACGCCGTATCGGGCAGCACCGCGCCCGGACCCGGCGCTCCGCCATCCCGCCGCTGTACGCCGTGACCCACGGCCGCGAGACCGCGACCGCGCAGCCCCGGAGGAGACGGGACGATGACCTTGCGAATGTCCATGGGCGACCGCCCCTTGCACCCGAACCGCACAGCGCCGGAAGGCGCCGGCCCTCGCAGCACTCGAGAACCGTGCCCACCCCCGGAAGGCCGCCACGGCCCGGGCAGGGGCTTCCGGCTGCACGCCGCCGACCTCTCCGCATCCGCCACCGTCTTCCTCATCGCCCTGCCGCTGTCCCTGGGCATCGCCCTGGCCACCGGAGCCCCGCTCCAGGCCGGGCTCGTCGCGGCCGCCGTCGGCGGGATCGTCGTCGGGCTGCTCGGCGGCGCACCGCTCCAGGTCAGCGGCCCGGCCGCGGGACTCACCGTGGTCACCGCGGATCTGATCCAGCAGTACGGGTGGCGCACCACCTGTGCCCTCACCGTCGTGGCCGGACTGGCCCAGTTCGGCCTGGGCTGCGCCCGCGTGGCCCGGTCCGCCCTGGCCGTCAGCCCCGCGATCGTGCACGGCATGCTGGCCGGCATCGGGGTCACGATCGCGCTGGCACAGCTCCATGTCGTCCTGGGCGGCACGCCGCAGAGCTCCGCCGTCGCCAACGCCCTGGCCCTTCCCGACCAGCTGACGGACCTCCATGTCGGGGCTCTCTCCGTCAGCGCGCTCACGGTGGCCACCCTTCTGGTGTGGCCGCGGCTCCCCCACCGCTGGGGCCGCATGCTCCGCAGGGCTCCGGCCGCTCTGGTGGCCGTCGCCCTGGCCACGGCGTTCACCATGCTGGCCGGCCTGCGTTTGCCGCAGGTCGACCTGCCCTCCTGGAGAAGTCACGCACTGCCCGCGATGCCCGACGGGCCGGTCCTGGGCCTCATCGCGGCGGCGCTCACCATCACCCTGGTGGCCAGTGTCGAATCACTGCTGTCCGCGGTCGCCGTGGACAAGCTGGCCACGGCCCGCGGAGGACCACCGGAGAGCCGCGTCCCCCGCGCCGACCTGGACCGGGAGCTGCGCGGCCAGGGCGCGGCCAATGTGGTGTCGGGGGCTCTGGGCGGGCTGCCGGTCACCGGTGTCGCCGTGCGCAGCTCGGCGAATGTGGCCGCCGGAGCGGTCAGCCGGGCCTCGACGGTGCTGCACGGGGTGTGGGTGCTCCTCGCCGCCGGGGTTCTCGTCGGTGCGCTGGAGCTGATCCCGCTGGCCGTCCTGGCGGCGCTGGTGATGGTGGTGGGCGTGCAGATGGTCAGCCTGACGCACGTACGCACCGTCAGACGGCACCGGGAGGCCCTGGTGTACGCGGCGACCCTGACCGCCGTGGTCCTGCTGGGTGTGCTGGAGGGAGTGGCGGCCGGTATCGCCGTCGCGGTCGGGCTGGCACTGCACCGGCTGGCGCACACCCGCATCACCGTCGAGAAGGAGCCGGACGGCACGCACCGGGTGCGGGTGCGCGGTCAGTTGATGTTCCTCGCGGTGCCCCGGCTCAGCCGCGCCCTCGGGCAGGTGCCCGAGGGGGCGCCCACGGTGGTCGAGCTGGACGGCTCGTTCCTGGACCACGCGGCGTACGAGACGCTGCAGCACTGGCGGGACGCACACACCGGACTCGGGGGCACCGTCACGGTCACCGGGCGGGCGGGGGATCGGATCGGCGAGCCGCACTCCGCGCACAGCTGCCGGCCGTGGACTCCCTGGCGCAACCACCAGTGCACCCGGCCGCCGACGCCCCGCAAGCCGGGGACGGCGAGCGGACAGCTGGTCAGCGGCCTGAGCGCGTTCCAGCGCAATACCGCGCCGCTGGTGCGGGACGAGCTGGCCCGTCTGGCGAAGGAGGGGCAGCGTCCGTCCCAGCTGTTCCTCACCTGTGCCGACTCGCGGCTGGTCACCAGCATGATCACGTCCAGTGGGCCGGGTGACCTCTTCACCGTGCGGAACGTCGGAAACCTGGTGCCGTTGCCCGGGCTCGAGACCTCGGACGACTCGGTGGCCGCGGCCATCGAATACGCGGTCGAGGTGCTCGAGGTCAGCAGCATCACGGTGTGCGGACACTCCGGCTGCGGAGCCATGCAGGCGCTGCTGAGCTCGGGGCCGGAAGGCCCGCGGACCCCGCTGAAGCGCTGGCTGCGGCACGGCTTCCCCAGCCTGGACCGGATGAATGCAGGGCACCCCGAGGACGGGCCGATGATCGCCGGACGGCCCCCGGCGGACGCGGTGGAGCGGCTCTGCCTGACCAATGTGGTGCAGCAGTTGCGCAATCTGGCGGCGCACGAGTCCGTGGCGCGCCGGGTGGCCGAGGGGTCCTTGGAGCTGCACGGGATGTACTTCGACGTAGGGGAGGCACAGGCGTACGTGCTCGACGGAGAGGCGAAGGAGTTCGCCCGGGTGGAGCCTGCCGCGCAGGAGGAGAGCCTGGTCTGACGGGCGCCGGGTCGCAACGGACGCTCGGTCCGCCTCCGGGCGGCGGGGTCCCTCCGGGCAGCCGGGCCCGCTCGGCGGCCCGGCCCGTCTCGGCGGCCCCGCTCCGTCCCGACGGCCCGCTCCGTCCCGACGGCCCGCTCCGTCCTGGCGGCCTGGCCCGTCCGGACAGCCGGGGCCGTGCGGGGCGCACGGCGCACTCAGCCGGTGGGGACGGGCGCACTGCCCGGCGGAGGGGCTGCTGGGCGGGGTGTCGTCGGGGCCGGCGGCTGCCCGACCGGTGAAGGTCCGTGCCCGCGGCGGTGGCCCTGCGCCGGATGGGCGGGCGGCGGAGCAGATCCCGGGGCAGGCCGGTGAATTGGCCTCCACCGGGGTACGTCTGACAGCTGTCCGGGCACCTCGGGGCACAGGTCTAAACCAATCGCGGAAGGCCCTTGTCACGTGACCAGCTGACTGATGAGCTATGGCCTGGGACACACAGGGGACCTCGGATTGGGAGATGTCGTGAGCAACGAAAGCCTGGCCAACCTGCTGAAGGAGGACCGGAGGTTCGAGCCGCCGGCCGACCTGGCCGCCGGTGCCAATGTGACGGCCGAGGCGTACGAGGAGGCCGGTGCCGACCGGTTGGCGTTCTGGGCCGAGCAGGCGCGTCGGCTGACCTGGGCCACCGAGCCGACCGAGACCCTCGACTGGAGCAACCCGCCCTTCGCCAAGTGGTTCGCGGACGGCAAGCTCAACGTCGCGTACAACTGCGTGGACCGGCACGTCGAGAACGGCCTGGGCGACCGGGTGGCCCTGCACTTCGAGGGCGAGCCGGGGGACAGCCGCTCGATCACCTACGCCGAGCTGCAGCGTGAGGTCTCGCGGGCGGCGCACGCCCTGACCGAGCTGGGAGTGCAGGCGGGCGACCGGGTCGCCGTCTACCTGCCGATGATCCCGGAGACGGTCGTGGCGATGCTGGCCTGCGCCCGGATCGGTGCCCCGCACTCCGTGGTCTTCGGCGGCTTCTCCGCCGACGCCCTGGCCACCCGGATCGAGGACGCCGACGCGCGGGTGGTCATCACCGCCGACGGCGGCTACCGGCGCGGCAAGCCCTCCGCCCTCAAGCCCGCCGTCGACGAGGCGCTGACCCGCCCCGGCACGGAGAACGTGCGCAACGTGCTGGTCGTCCGCCGCACCGGCGAGGACACGGCGTGGACCGAGGGCCGCGACGTGTGGTGGCACGACATCGTGGACCGCCAGCCGGAGGAGCACACCCCGGAGGCGTTCGACGCCGAGCACCCGCTCTTCATCCTGTACACCTCCGGCACCACCGGGAAGCCCAAGGGCATCCTGCACACCACCGGTGGCTACCTCACCCAGGTGTCGTACACGCACCACGCGGTCTTCGACCTCAAGCCGGAGTCCGACGTCTACTGGTGCACCGCCGACGTCGGCTGGGTGACCGGACACTCCTACATCGTCTACGGGCCGCTCTCCAACGGGGCGACCGAGGTGCTCTACGAGGGCACCCCGGACACGCCGCACCAGGGCCGCTGGTGGGAGATCGTCCAGAAGTACGGCGTCACGACCCTCTACACCGCGCCGACCGCGATCCGCGCCTGCATGAAGTGGGGCGACGACATCCCGGCGAAGTTCGACCTGTCGTCGCTGCGGGTCCTCGGGTCGGTGGGCGAGCCGATCAACCCCGAGGCCTGGGTCTGGTACCGGAAGAACATCGGCGGGGACCGGACGCCCGTCGTCGACACCTGGTGGCAGACCGAGACCGGCGGCATCATGATCAGCCCGCTGCCGGGGGTCACCACGACCAAGCCGGGATCGGCGCAGATTCCGCTGCCCGGCATCGCCGCCACCGTCGTCGACGACGACGCCAACGAGGTACCGGACGGCTCCGGCGGCTACCTGGTGCTCACCGAGCCGTGGCCCTCGATGCTCCGGACGATCTGGGGTGACGACCAGCGCTACCTCGACACCTACTGGTCGCGCTTCCGGAACCGCTACTTCGCGGGCGACGGCGCCAAGAAGGACGACGACGGGGACATCTGGCTGCTCGGCCGGGTCGACGACGTGATGCTGGTGTCGGGCCACAACATCTCGACCACGGAGGTCGAGTCGGCTCTCGTCTCGCACCCGAAGGTCGCCGAGGCCGCGGTGGTCGGTGCCACCGACCCGCAGACGACCCAGGCCATCTGTGCCTTCGTCATCCTGCGCGGCGGCGCGACCGAGGGCGCGGAGCTGGTCGAGGAACTCCGCAACCACGTCGCCAAGGCGCTCGGTCCCATCGCCAAGCCCAAGCGGATCCTGCCGGTGGCCGAGCTGCCCAAGACCCGCTCCGGCAAGATCATGCGCCGGCTGCTGCGCGATGTCGCGGAGAACCGGGCCCTGGGTGATGTCACCACGCTCACCGACTCGTCGGTGATGGAGCTCATCCAGAACCAGCTGCCCAGCGCCTCGAGCGAGGACTGAGCGGACCGGAGCCCCCCCAGGGGCACCGGCGGAACACCGATGACGGGGTGTCCGGCACGACGCCGGGCACCCCGTTGTGGCGGGCACCCCGGCGTGCCGGACACCCCTTGTGCCGGGCACCCCGTCGTGCGGACGCGGCGCCGGGCTCCCGTCATGCGGCTGTCCCGTCATACGGCTGTCCCGGCGTACGTGCGTCCCGGCGTACGTTCCTCCCCGCCGTGCACTGCGCGGGTGAACTTCCCCCGGCCGCTCCCCCGTGCGGGCCGGGTAAACTGGCCGTCGCGTCAAAGTCGCGACAAGAAATACAGGGGTGCCGGGAAGTCTGGTCGGCAAGAGCCTCAGCGATGCCTGGGCTGAGGACTCTCACCGAACCGACCGGAGGTCGACCCCGTGGCCGCGCCCCAAAGCCGCACGTTCCTCGCCCGTCTCCCGCTCCCGGAGCGGAACTTCGTGGCGGACGCGCTGCGGACCGAAACGGCCGGGGGAATCCTCCTGCTGGTGGCCGCGCTCGCCGCCCTCGTGATGGCGAACACCCCGCTCAGCGACCTCTACCAGAACGTCAGGGATTTCGAGTTCGGCCCCGAGGCCCTGCATCTCCACCTCTCCGTCGGCTCCTGGGCGACCGACGGGCTGCTCACCATCTTCTTCTTCGTCGCCGGTATCGAGCTCAAGCGCGAGCTGGTCTCGGGGGAACTGCGCGACCCCCGGGCGGCGGCCCTGCCCGTCGTCGCGGCGGCCTGCGGCATGGTGGTCCCGGCGGGGTTCTACGCCGTCGTGAACGTGGGCGGCGGGGGGAGCCTGGCCGGCTGGGCGGTCCCGACCGCCACCGACATCGCCTTCGCCCTCGCCGTCCTCGCCGTGCTCGGCACCTCGCTGCCGGCCGCGCTGCGCGCCTTCCTGCTGACCCTGGCCGTGGTGGACGACCTCTTCGCGATCCTGATCATCGCGGTCTTCTTCACCACCACGATCGACTTCGTGGCCCTGGGGCTCTCCGTCGTGGGCCTCGCGCTGTTCTGGTTCCTGCACCACCGGGGCGTGCGCGGCTGGTACGTCTACGTGCCGCTCGCCCTCGTCATCTGGGCGCTGATGCACGCGAGCGGCGTGCACGCCACCGTCGCCGGTGTCGCGATGGGACTGATGCTGCGCTGCACGGTCCGGGAGGGCGAGGATCGTTCCCCGGCCGAGCGCATCGAGCACTTGGTGCGACCCCTGTCCGCCGGTCTGGCGGTACCGCTGTTCGCCCTGTTCGCGGCCGGGGTGGTGGTCTCCGGGGAGGCCATCGGCGACGTCTTCACCACCCCCGAGCCGCTCGGCGTCGTCCTCGGCCTGGTCCTCGGCAAGACCGTCGGCGTCTTCGGCGGTTCCTGGCTCGCCGCCCGGTTCACCAAGGCGGAACTCAACAAGGATCTGGCCTGGGCCGATGTGCTCGCCGTCGCCGCGCTGGCCGGGATCGGCTTCACCGTCGCGCTGCTCATCGGCGAACTGGCCTTCCCCGACGACCCGGTGCTCACCGACGAGGTGAAGGCGGCCGTCCTGGTGGGGTCGCTGATCGCGGCGATCGTCGCCGGGGTTCTCCTCAAACTGCGCGACCGGGTGTACCGGCGGCTGTTCGAGGAAGAGGAGCGGGACGAGGACCAGGACGGCATCCCGGACATCTACGAGCTGGACAACCCGGAGTACCACCTGCGGATGGCGGCCATCCTCGAGGCGAAGGCCGCGGAGCACCGGCGGTTGGCCGAGCAGGCGGCGGACGGAAGCACAAAGCGCGACGGTCCGGCATGATCTGAGGGCAACCGGCCGGTATGCAGCCCCTGTGGGCAGTCCGGAGCGCAGAGGCGCAGAGAGAAGAGGGATGTATCGATGAGCGCAGTCGAGCAGGACGGCGATCGCAGCCTCGGTCAGCTGATGGCGCAGGCGACCACCGAGATGTCCGCCCTGGTGCACGACGAGATCGCCCTGGCCAAGGCCGAACTCCGCCAGGACGTGAAGCGGGCCGGCATCGGCGGCGGCGCGATCACGGCCGCCGGGATCCTGGCGCTGTTCGCGCTCCCCGTGCTGAGCTTCGCCGCCGCGTACGGCATCCACAATCTGGGGCTCGGCCTGGCCTGGTCCTTCCTGATCGTGGGCGGCGCCTACCTGCTGATCGCCGCGGTGCTCGGGCTCTTCGCGATCGCCAAGTTCAAGAAGGTGAAGCCCCCGCAGCGGAGCATCTCCTCGGCCAAGCAGACGGCAGCCGTACTGCAGGGCGTCAAGCCGCATCCGCGCCCGGCGAGCGAACCGCGCCCGATCGGCGTGACTGTGACACGCTCCTCCGTATGACGGCACCCGACAGCAGCGCCTCGGTCGTACGGCTCGACGGCCCCTGGACCCATCGCGACGTGGCCGCGAACGGCGCCAGATTCCACATCGCCGAGGCCGGCGACGGGCCGCTCGTCCTGCTGCTGCACGGTTTTCCGCAGTTCTGGTGGACCTGGCGGCACCAGCTCACGGCGCTCGCCGAGGCAGGCTTCCGGGCCGTCGCCATGGACCTGCGCGGGGTCGGCGGCAGCGACCGCACCCCCCGGGGGTACGACCCCGCCAATCTGGCGCTCGATGTGACGGGTGTGATCCGGTCGCTCGGGGAGCCGGACGCCGCGCTGGTCGGCCACGATCTGGGTGGCTATCTCGCGTGGACGGCCGCCGCGATGCGGCCCAAGCTGGTCCGTCGGCTGGCGGTCTCCTCCATGCCGCACCCCCGGCGCTGGCGCTCCGCGATGCTCACCGACGCCCGGCAGACCACCGCCGGCAGCCACATCTGGGGCTTCCAGCGGCCGTGGCTGCCCGAGCGCCGGCTGACGGCGGACGACGCGGCACTGGTGGGGCAGCTGATCCAGGAGTGGTCCGGCCCCCGGCCTCCCGAGGAAGAGGCCGTGGACGTGTATCGGCGGGCGATGGCCATCCCGTCGACCGCCCACTGCTCCATCGAGCCCTACCGGTGGATGGTGCGGTCGCTGGCCCGCCCGGACGGTATCCAGTTCAACCGCCGGATGAAGCGGCCGGTGCGGGTGCCGACGCTGCATCTGCACGGGTCGCTCGACCCGGTCATGCGGACCCGGAGCGCGGCGGGATCCGGGGTGTACGTCGAGGCGCCGTACCGCTGGCGGCTCTTCGACGGGCTCGGGCACTTCCCGCACGAGGAGGACCCGGTCGCGTTCACCACGGAACTCGTCAGCTGGCTCAAGGACCCCGAACCGGATCGTTGAACTCCGGAACATCCCGTCCGCCCGTGGGGGCGGCGGCCAATTGCCGCCCGCATAGGCCAATTGGCTGTCCCGGGCGCGGTTACCGACCACGGGGCAGGGGCACTCTCTTCGGTATGGGTTGGACGCACGACTCCCGCAATGCCGGGGGTCCGGGGGTGGACCCCCGGGACAACGCAGTTCGTAGCCGCCGCGCCTCCGCCGCACGCAGCACCCCGCAGGGGGTGGTCGTGGTGGGGCACCCCGGCAGAATCGCCGATCTCCAGTTGGGGATCCCACGCATCCTTCGCCGCCGCGCCCGCTGGGTGTCGGCGCGCCTGCGGCATCCGCGCGGCTGACGCCGCTCCGCCGCCCCGCCGTCCGCGGACCGGACGGAATCCGCAGCAGTCGGCCGGAGCCACCGTGCCCGGTCGGCGGCGGGTGCCGCGGTCCGTGACTCCGTGCCGCTGAGTCGACGCAGGACGCACCGACCGTGGGCGGAGTCGTCGGGGGGCCCGGACGGTTCCCGCTGCCTCGTGCCCCGGCCCCGCACTCCCGGCCCCGCACTCCCGGTGGCGGGGCGCCCACGGGCGCCGTGCGGGCCCGGGCCGGGCGTCAGAGCGCGCAGCCCTCGCTGTCCACCGGCTGGTCCGCCGACCGGCCCTTGAGGACGTCCTCCCGCACCTCGTCCCCGGTCAGGGCGTAGCCGGTGTTCTTGTCGTCGAGCGACTTCGCGAAGACCACGCCGTAGACCCGGCCGTCCGGGGTGAGGAGCGGGCCTCCGGAGTTGCCCTGCCGGACCGTGGCGTACAGGGAGTAGACGTCGCGGCGCACGGTGCCCCGGTGGTAGATGTCCGGGCCGCTGGCGTTGATCCGGCCGCGGACGCGTGCGGCGCGTACGTCGAAGGCGCCGTTCTCCGGGAAGCCGGCGACGATCGCGCTGTCCCCGGTCCCGGCGTCGGACTCGGTGAACCGGAGCGCGGGGGCGCGCAGCGCCGGCACGTCCAGGACCGCGATGTCGCGCTCCCAGTCGTAGAGCACCACGGTCGCGTCGTAGAGCTTGCCCTTCCCGCCGATCTGCACCGTCGGCTCGTCCACCCCGCCGACGACGTGCGCGTTCGTCATGACGCGGTGCGGGGAGAAGACGAAACCGGTGCCCTCCAGCACCTTGCCGCAGCCCTGCGCGGTGCCCAGCACCTTGACGATGCTGCGCTGCGCGCGGGTCGCGACCGGGCTGGTGGCGAGCTCGGGGTCCGGCGGCTCGACCGAGGTGATCGGCTCGTTCGAGAACGGGCTGAAGACCTGGGGAAAACCGTTCTGCGCGAGGGCGGTGCTGAAGTCACCGAACCAGGTGTTCGCCGACTCCGGGATGACCTGGGAGACGCCGAGCAGCACCTTGGAATTGCGGACCTCCTTGCCCAGGGTCGGCAGCGAGGTGCCGGCCAGGGCGGAGCCGATCAGCCAGGCGACCATGAGCATGGCGACCACGTTCACCAGGGCGCCACCGGTGGCGTCCAGGGCGCGCGCCGGTGACCAGGTGATGTGCCGGCGGAGCTTGTTGCCCAGATGCGTGGTGCAGGCCTGGCCGACCGAGGCACACACGATCACGATGACCACCGCCGCGACCGCCGCGCCCGTCCCGGGCGTGCGCTCGCCCGTGAACTGGCTCCAGATCACGGGCAGCAGATGGATCGCGACGAGCCCGCCCCCGAGGAACCCTGTCACCGACAGAATGCCGACGACGAAGCCCTGGCGATAGCCGACGATCGCGAACCACACGGCAGCGAGCAGCAACAGGATGTCCAGCACATTCACCGGGACACCGTCTCATGCACGCCAGTCGAGCGGGACGCGCTTCGTGCGGTCCCAGGGCCTTTCCCAGTCCGCGAAGTGCAGAATGCGGTCGATCACACCGGCCGTGAAACCCCAGACCAGGGCATCCCGGACGAGGAACGCGGGACCGGTGTGACCCCTGGGGTGGACAGCGGTCACGCGGTTGGCGGGGTCCGCGAGGTCGGCCACCGGGACGGAGAAGACCCGGGCGGTCTCCCCCGGATCGACCGGGGACACCGGGCTCGGCTTCCGCCACCAGCCCAGCACCGGGGTGACCACGAAATCGCTCACCGGGATGAAGAGCCGCGGCAGCACCGCGAAGAGCTGCACCCCCGACGGGTCGAGCCCGGTCTCCTCCTCCGCCTCGCGCAGCGCCGCCCGCAGCGGGCCCTCGGCCTGCGGGTCGCCGTCCTCCGGGTCGAGGGCGCCGCCCGGGAAGGACGGCTGGCCGGCGTGCGAGCGCAGCGTGCCCGCCCGCTCCATCAGCAGCAGCTCCGGCCCGTGGGAGCCCTCCCCGAAGAGGACCAGCACCGCGGACTGCCGGCCTCCGGACTCGGGCGGCAGGAAGCGGCTCAGCTGCTCGGGCCGGACCGTCCGCGCCGCCCGGGACACCGGCTCCAGCCAGCCGGGCAGGCCCGCGTCGCTGACGAGGGCGCCGTCGTTCGTCTCCTGGGCCCGCGTCACCGGCGCCCTCCCCGGTCCGGGCCCCGGTGCGCCGGGCAGGGGGCCGCCGCGGCCGGCCACGCCGCCGCCCCGCTCACGCCGCCCCCAGCGGGGGTGCGGGCCTGCCCGGGTAGTCCGGCGGGGGCTTCAGGCGCTGCCCGGGGGCGCCGCCCATCTCGTACTTCAGCAGCTTCTTCGCCTTCTCCGGGTCGGTCTCGCCCTCGCCGTACGCCGGGCAGAGCGGCGCGATCGGGCACGCTCCGCAGGCGGGCTTCCGGGAGTGGCAGATCCGGCGGCCGTGGAAGATCACCCGGTGCGAGAGCATCGTCCAGTCGCTCTTCGGGAAGAGCGTGGCGATCTCGGCCTCGACCTTCTCCGGATCCTCCTGCTCGGTCCACTTCCAGCGCCGGACCAGCCGGCCGAAGTGGGTGTCCACGGTGATGCCGGGGACCCCGAAGGCGTTGCCCAGGACCACGTGCGCCGTCTTCCGGCCCACTCCGGGCAGGGTGACCAGCTCCTCCAGCCGGCCCGGCACCTCCCCGCCGAAGCGGTCCCGCAGGGCGGTGGAGAGGCCGATCAGCGACTTCGTCTTGGCGCGGAAGAAGCCGGTGGGCCGGATGATCTGCTCCAGCTCCTCCGGGTTCGCCGCCGCCATGTCCTCCGGCGTGGGGTACACGGCGAAGAGGTCGGGGGTGGTCTGGTTGACCCGCAGGTCGGTGGTCTGCGCCGACAGCACGGTGGCGACGAGCAGCTGGAACGGGTTCTCGAAGTCCAGCTCGGGGTGGGCGTAGGGGTAGACCTCCGCCAGCTCGCGGTTGATCCGGCGGGCCCGGCGGACGAGCGCCAGCCGGGACTCCGGTTTGGACGTTGCCGCTTTGGGCGTTGCAGCTTTGGACTTTGCGGCATTCGCCGGTTTTTTCTTCGCTGTGGACGCCTGTTCGCCCACAGCGGAATTACGGCCCGAAGTCACCCGCCCGGCCCCCTTGCCCTCTGCTCTCACCGGCGTATTGGACACTCGGCCAGACTAAAGCCCGCCACCGACATCCGCCCCGGGCGCCCGAGAACGGCGCCCCGATCGGACCCCTGCCGTAGGGCTTCCGGCAGGGATGCGCCACACTTGTGTTTGATCACACAGTTTTACCGTCCGGCATCATGGGGACCACGGCCCCCTGAGCATGTCGACAAGGAGAGATCACGTGGACGACGTTCTGCGGCGCGCTCCGCTCTTCGCTGCCCTCGATGAGGAGCAGGCGGCCGAGCTGCGCGCCTCCATGAGCGAGGCCACCCTCGCAAGGGGCGATGCCCTGTTCCACGAAGGGGACCCCGGCGACCGGCTGTACGTGGTCACCGAGGGCAAGGTCAAGCTGCACCGCACATCCCCCGACGGCCGCGAGAACATGCTCGCCGTCCTCGGCCCCGGCGAACTCATCGGCGAGCTCTCGCTCTTCGACCCGGGTCCGCGCACGGCCACGGCCAGCGCCCTCACCGAGGTCAAGCTGCTCGGCCTCGGGCACGGCGACCTCCAGCCGTGGCTGAATGCCCGGCCCGAGGTGGCCACCGCTCTGCTGCGCGCCGTCGCCCGGCGGCTGCGCCGCACCAACGACTCGATGTCGGATCTGGTCTTCTCCGACGTTCCGGGCCGTGTCGCCAAGGCACTCCTGGACCTCTCGCGCCGCTTCGGCGTGCAGTCGGAGGAGGGCATCCACGTGGTGCACGACCTCACCCAGGAGGAGCTGGCCCAGCTGGTCGGCGCCTCCCGCGAGACGGTCAACAAGGCGCTCGCGGACTTCGCGGGCCGCGGCTGGCTGCGCCTGGAGGCGCGCGCCGTGATCCTGCTCGACGTGGAGCGCCTCGCGAAGCGCTCGCGCTGAGCCGGGGCCACACCGGCCTGCGCACAACGGACGAAGAGCCCCGCCCCCTGGAGGCGGGGCTCTTCGCCGTGCGGGCCGGGGGTGCCCGGTGGTGGGGCCGGGGCGACGCGGGTCACGGGGCCCGCCGGACGCGCGGTCTCCCGGACGCGAAGCCTCCCAGCACTGGCATCCCGGGCACGGGGATCCCGGACGAGGGCATCCCGGACGAGGGCATCCCGGACGAGGGCATCCCGGACGAGGGGATCCCGGACGAGGGGCACGGGAGCTATCGCGTGAAGGTGCCGTACACCGCCGTCACCAGGGCCAGGACGCCCGTCACGGCCGCCAGGGAGGGCAGCGGCCAGCGGGTGCGCTCCAGGGCGTCCAGCCGGAACTCGTGGTCCGCGAGCTGCTTGTCCGTCTGGTCGCTGCGCTGCACCAGCAGCGCCAGGGATCCGTCGACCCGGGCGAACCCGGCCTCGACCGTGCCCCGGAGCCGTTCCAGCTCCAGGGCGACCGCCGCGGCGTCGGAGCGGCCCTCCGGCCCGCTCACCCGCGGCTCCGGCGGCCGTCCAGCAGGGCGCGGAGCTCCTCGTCGGGAGTGGCCGGCACGGTGCGCAGCCAGCCCGGCAGCAGCAGCTGCACGGCGGGCAGCGCCATGATCCGCGCCAGGCCCCCGGCCACGGCGAGCGCCCCCGCCACCCCGGGGAGGGCCGCCGGGATGCCGGCGGCGCCGACGATCGCGGGGAGCGCGACGGCCAGGCCGACGGCCGTCTGCAGCACGGTGCGCGCGGTGCGCTTGGCGGCTTCGGACATGGGTGTTCCCTTTCAGGCGGTGCGGGTTCAGGCGTGCGGGTGTGCCCGTTCAGGCGGATCGAGAGGGTGCTTTCAGGCGGTCCGAACGGAGTGCGTTCAGGCGGTGCGGGTGGCGCGCGGCACCCGGAGGCGGTCCCAGCTGGCGCGGCCCGGTAGGCCGTCGGCGTCGGCACCGGAGTAGCCGAGCTTGCGCTGCCAGGCGGCGTACGAGGCGCGGTCGGCGTCCGACCACTGCGGGCCCGGTCCGACCGCGTAGCGGCCGCAGCCCTCGGCGGCCAGCCGCCGGCCCATCGCCGTGACCAGCGGGCTGCGGCGGCCGGCGGCGAAGAAGGCCGCGCCGGGGAACGGCTCGTACCCGTCGGGGGTGTGGGCGGGCGGCGCCGGAGGGGTGGGACGGCCGCCGAGCCGCCGGGTGACGCGGGTGCGCATGGCGGCCATCGAGAACGACGGGTCGATCTTGCGGATCGTCCACTCCTTGTGGCCGATGACGCTCGCCGAGGACCAGTCGTGCGCCCGGCAGACGGCCGTGGCGACCCGTTCCACGGCGTCGAGCTGGGCGTCCGGGTAGGGGTCGCGGCCGTTGCCGAGGTTCTCGATCTCGAAGCCGTAGAAGTGGACGTTGCCGTCCACGGCGTCCGGCCCGGGGCGGCCGCCCGGCTGGGCGGACTCCTTGCGCACGGCCTCGTACGCGGCGCGCGAGCCGCGGCCCGCGTGATTGGTGCGGCCGTAGCCGACGAGGTGGACCGAGCCGTCCTTGGCGATGACGCCGATGCACAGCGGGCCGGGGAGGCCGGTCATGCCGTTCCGGCACAGGGCGACGCTGTCCCGGCCGGCGGTGTGATGCAGCATCACGCCGTTGACGGGCCCCCAGGGGCCCATGTGGTTGCGGTTGCGGGTGCGCCAGCCGCCGTGCTCGACGACACGGACGCCCTCGGCACGCAGGGCGCGCGCGAAGGCGTCGGCGCTCAGGGGAGTGGCCATGGGTTCTCCTCCGGGCATGGGAAAGCCCCGGGCCGGCGGGCTCGGGGCGGGTGGGTGCGGTGCTGGAGGAACGGGGCGGGCGGGGGCCGGTGCCCGCCCCGTTCCGGCGGGCTCGGGTGACCGGGTCGACCCGGCGGGCTCAGGTGACCAGGTCGACCTGGCCTGCTCAGGTGACTGGGCCGACCTGGCCGGCTCAGGTGACCGGGTCGACCCGTACGAAGCGGTTGTCGAACGACGCGGTGTTGCCCGCGCCGCCGCCCGCCCGGTACGCGGGCGTCACCGTGTGCAGCGCTCCTCCGGTGAGGCCGGAGACCTGGAACTGCGTGGACGCCGAGGCCCGGGCGGCCGACCGGACGATCGAGGACCGGTCCTCGTGGGCCGCGAGCTTGACGGTCGTCCCCAGCCGGACGGCGGCCGACATGTACGCCAGGCCGTCCGCGGCGGAGTTGTAGGTGTAGGCGCCGACCGTGACGATCACCGAACCGGAGGGCGGCGCGGTGAAGGACACGGCCATCGGGTCGCCGGCGGCGTTGGTCAGCGTCTCCACGAAGGTGGTGGACGTGGTCGAACCCTCGTTGTTGTTGACCTTGTGGACCGGGCCCGGCGCGACGGGCGCCCAGTGGTTGCCGGCGTAGTGGAAGAGCCGGCCCGGGGTGCCCAGCCAGGCCACCATGCCCGCGACCGGGTTGGTCACCCGGGCCTGGAGGTTGGCGATGTCGGTGAAGCGCAGCACGGTCCGGCCGTCGATCGCCTCGGCCAGCGACTGCAGGTGCAGCGGCACGTCGGCCACGTCGGTGGGCTGCGGATAGGGGAGGTTCCCCAGCGGGGTGAGCTTGCTCATGCGGTCTCCGTAGGTTGTGCGGCGGCCCTGGAGGGTGGGCCTCCCGGCGGGGAGGCCCGCGGCGGGTCGGGAGCGGTCAGTCGCCCATCGGCGGGGGCAGGACGTACTCCCCCGACTGCGCGTCGCCCTCCCGGATCGTCGGATCGTCGATCGGGGTCAGGGCGGTCCAGTCGGGGGGCGGGGCGGCCGGTGCCGGGCCGGGCGGCGGCGGTCCGGCTTCGGGGAGCGGCTCGGCGTCGGGGGACGGCTCGGCTTCCGGGAGGGGCGGTCCTGCCTGGAGGGGCTGGGCTCCGGGGAAGGACTGGGCTCCGGGGAGGGGCTGGGCTTCCGGAAGGGGCTGGGCTTCGGGGAGGGGTTCGCTCACTGCGTACCGTCCTCGGTCGGGCGCGCGGCCGTGCGGCCGCGGGCGGATGGTCAGCCGTGCTGCTTCAGGGCCCGGTAGAGGATGCCCTTGGCGAGGAGGTCGGCCAGGGTGTCGTACGCCGCGGTGACCTCCGTGTACGGGCGCTGCCGGCCGACGTTCGGGTCCAGCGGCGGGTCGGGGAGAAGGCCCTCGTCCCGGGGCGGGCTCGTCCAGGACGCCCCGCGCAGGGTCAGGACCTGCTGCGGTGCGCTGCCGGCCGTGGCGGTGGTGCGGATGCCGACGACCCAGGCGAGGGTGTCGAGCGCGGCGCCCGCGGAGTCGACGACCCGGACGGCGTCGCCGAGCTGGACCCGGGGATCGTGCAGCACCTCGACCTCGCCGAGCAGCGGCATCGGGTAGCGGCCGGCGTCGAGCATGGCGAACGACAGATCGGAGGCGCTCGTCCGGTCCTGCACCCAGTCGGACGCCTCGGCCAGGTACTGCTGCTTGCCGTAGTACTTCTGGCTGTCGGTGTTGAACCACGCGTAGCTGCGCTGCTTGGGCTCGGCGCCGGACTTGATGGTCTCGAGGTGCACCGACCCCTTGCCGTCCTTGGTGACCGTCCACACGGCGGCCGTGCTCCGGTTGGTGAAGCGCAGGATGACGAGCGGCCCCTGGCGCCGGGTGCTCACCGTGACCTCGCCCTTGACGGCCTTGCCGCCGGTGACGGCGGTGCCGAAACGCACCTTGCTGCCGCCCTTGATGGGTGTCACGTCGTCGTCGACGACCGGCGGGCCGAAGTCGTTCTCGTCCTCGGCGATGGCATAGGACACCTCCCGTGAACCGCCCGGCGGGATCTCCCACTTCGTCGGGTCGTCCACGACGGTGCCGAGCACCGAGGTGACCTTCGACCAGTCCTTGTAGGGCTGCTCGCAGTAGTTCCGGCAGGCGTCGATCTCCTCGCCGACGGTGAGGGAGGCGATGTCCCGGAGCGTGGTGAGGGTGAGGTCGGGCTCGGCGGGGCTGGTCTGGAACCGCTTCGGGCCGCGCCAGCGGAAGACCCCGAACTCGTCGAACTCCGCGGTGGACATGCTGGCCCGGGCGATCTCGGTGATCACCTCCCACAGCGAGCCGGAGACCTTGGGCACGTCGTAGAGCGGCAGGGCCGCCTCGTCGAGCGCCGCGCCCTTGCTCCACCGGCCCCGCTGTTCCCACTCCTCGGGCGGATAGCCGGCGGTGTCGGTCCAGATCCGGTCGGTGACCTGGACGCACTCCACCGCCATGTCGGTGATCACATCGACGCGGTTGAGCTCCGACTGCGGCTGCACGGCGTTGGTGTTGGTGGTGGACGCCGACTTCCCGCCGACGAGGTATCCCCCGTCGGGAGCGGTGAGCCGCGGCTGGAAGCTGGGGATCACCGACGTCCCGGTGCCGGTCGCGTCCGCCATGAAGCCCAGGTGCCAGCGGCCCTTGGCCGACGCCAGTTTCGGGAAGTTCCACGTCCAGGTCGCCGAGGTGCCCCCGACGGTGCCGGAGGTGATGGTCACGGCTCCGCTGGAGGTGTCGAAGACCGCGGTCAGATGGCCGCTCGCCCCGGCACTGCGGTCGAAGACCGTCTTCAGCTCGAGCTTGCTGCCCCGGGACAGCGCCGTGTTGACCCAGCACTCCACCTGGAAGATGCTGCCCGGCAGCGCGAACCGCGACCTCGGCATCCAGGAGACGGTCAGCCCGGCCTCCTTCGGCATCAGCGCCATCTCGAACGGCGCCCCTTCGCGGACCCACTCGTACGCGGAGGGCGCGGGCACCGTCTCGGGCTGTCCGTACGACGCGTTGAAGCCGCCGTGCAGCGAGGCGTAGAGGACGGTGAACGGGTCCGCGTCCTCCTTGTCGAGCTCGGGTGCGCGCGGGGGCGGGCAGGTGTGGATGCCGCCCTGGCGGAGCAGCTCGTCCACGCACCAGGTGGCCGTCGCGACCGGACGCCCGTACAGCACCCCGTGGTACGGGCGGGGCAGGGAGGCCGGACCGCGCAGCCGCTCCGCCCCGTCCAGCGCCTGCACGGTGACGGTGTCGCTGCCGGAGTCGGCGGAGCGCGACCGCACGGTGCCGCGGAAGGCGGGCAGCATCCGGCCGGCGAGGCCCGCGGCGTGGACGACGGACTGGCCGGGGCGGGCCACGTCGCCCGTGGCGCGGTCGGCCCAGGCCGAGTACATCCGGGGCGCGGGCACGCCGTCGGCGCCGGAGAGCTGGAGTTCCAGCTGTGCCGACGCGCTGCCGGAGACCGCCCGCATCGCCTCGGGGAGGTCGGTGTTGTAGGCCCGTTCGACCTTCCAGGACTGGACCTGCGGACCGAGCTCCCGGCCGCCGAGGCGGGTGGACTGGGCCACGTCGCGCTGCGGGGCGGCGAGGGCCGCGTCCAGAACCTCGTCAGAGGGCTGCACCGAGCACCTCCACCAGGTCGAGACTGATGCTGCGGTACGGCAGGCGGGTGGCGGGGGTGTCGGTGAAGGCCGTGACGGCCATGGCGGGGCAGCCGTCGCCGAGGGCGAAGGCCACCGGCGGCTCCCCGACGGTCAGACAGGCGCCGGCGAGCGCGGTCATGCCGGTGGCGCCGGGGCGGCCGACCGGGGTGACGTAGGCGGCGCCCTCGGGGGCCAGGCCGGTGGTCACCGGTCCGGCGGTCGCCGTGCTCGACAGGTACTGGCCGTCGATGTCCTTCCAGTCCAGCTGGGCCTGGCAGAGGCCGGCGTTCCAGTCCGGCGGGAGCATCCAGGAGACCTGCATGCCGGGCATGACCGGCCAGCCCGCCCAACTGCCGTGCCGCCAGCCGATGGCGGTGGCCTCGTCCCGGCAGTCGCCGAGGACCGCGTCGCCGATGAAGGGGCTGATGACCATGGTGCCGCTGATGGTGAACCAGTGGTCGCCGCCGTTGGACCGCTCGGACTGCCCGGCGGCCTGGAGCGGGTCGAGCAGGTTGACCGACGCGGGGTCGAGGACGGCGACGGCGCCGCCCGCGTAGACGTTCCGGCCGAGCATCCCGGGGCCGTTGACGCGCCGGGCGACGCGGGTGAGGTGCTGGGCGTCCGCCGGCTCCAGCCACTCCCAGGAGAGCTTGAGACGGCGGGTGGTGCGGGCCGGGGCGATCGCCGTGACCCGCCCTTCCAGCGACCGGAACTCGGTCATGTTGAGTTCGGCGCTGCGGTCCCAGCTGCGGGCGGCCTGGGATATCTCACGCAGCAGACCGGGCTTGCCGATCCACAGATTTCTGGCCATCCGTCGTCACCTCCGGGCGAGCTGGCGCTGTCCGACGAGGACGGCGCGGGCGATGGTCTGGGAGTCGACCTGGACATGCACGGGGCGCTCGGCGAGGCGCTCCATGGCCTGGGCGAGACGCTGCAGCGCGGCGCCGCCGCCCTGGTGGCGGCTGAACATCCGCTCCAGCTTCGACAGCGGGATGACCGCCTCGGCCTCACCGGCCTCGGCGAGCAGCGCGAGCCGGCCGCCGTTGCGGGGCTGGACGACACCGCCCTGGGCGAGGGCCGGGATGTTGGGGATCTTCGGGATGTTGAGCCCGAACGACTTGCCACCGACGACGGGGACCCAGCCGGGGATGTTGACCTTGATCTTGTTCAGGCCGCCGATCGCACCGTTCATGGCGGTGATCAGGCCGCGGATGGGCGCGGTGAAGACGTTGACGACGCCCTTGAGGAGGGGCGTGAGGAACTTGATCGCCGAGCTGGTGGCCCCCTTGATCGCGCTCCAGGCGATCTCCATGCCGCGCTTGCCGAGCTTGACGACCTTGTCCATGTCGACGAAGCGGGCGATGAGCGGGGCCAGCAGCGTCATGATGAGGCCGAAGGGGTTGGCGGCCATGGCCAGGTTGAGCCCCTTCTGCGCGAGGGACGCGCCCTTGAGGCCCTTGCCGAGTCCGCCCATCGACTTGCCGGTCCGGTCGGCGTTCTTGCCGGCCTTGCCGACGGACTTCTCGACGGCGTCGGACTGCTTCTTGACGTCGCGGAGGGCCCGCTGCGACCCCGCGGCAGCGGACTTGAGCTTGTCGAGAGAGGTCTTGAGCCGGTCCGCTCCTCTCTTGGCCTTCCCCAGCGCACCATCCGTCTGGGTCAGAGCGGAGCGCATGGTGCGTAGTCCACTGCCACTTTGCGTAGCAGCGCCCCGCAACTTTCCTACGGAGGAGGCCAGTTTATCCGTTCCTCCCTTCATCCGGCCCAGTGGCGCGGAACTCTGTGCCGCCGCAGTTTTCAATCTGTTGACGGATGAGGCGCTCCCCCCTGCGGTCCGCGCAAAGCCCCGCAGGGCCGAATTGGCAGCCCGCAGCTTCACCGTGAGCGACATATTTCCCCTCCTTCAGAGAGTTCTCATTCGATGATGTCCCTGCTCAGAGGGCTTGTCCGAGGCCGTTGATACGCGTCTCGACGCGCTCGAACTCGTCGGCAATTCCTTGCAGGTCCCGGGCTGTCTGCCGGCGGATGGACGTAACGGCCCGCTTCGCTTCCTCTGCCTTGTTGCGGGCCTGCCCGGCCTCGCCCCGCACCCTGCTGATGTCCTGCCTCAGGTCTCTCTTGGCCGTGTTGATGGCTTCCTGGAGCTGAGTGGGGTGCAAGTTGTTGCTGCGGAGCTCCTGCTCTTCCTTCTCCTTCTCCTTCGCTTTCTCAAGATCCCCCAAGGGGTCCCACAGGGTCTTCTCCAGTTTGAGCCAGGTGGCCTCCGCATTGACAAGGTTGGCGGCACCCACAACAGCATTGGCTTCGGTTTTTACCCCCGAAGCCTCAAACTGTTTGACGTATTCCCGCTTGACCATGTCTTCCGTGAATGACTTCCAGCTCGATTTGAAGCTGGAGAACTCCCTTTTGAAGAGGCCGACAATCCAGACCTCGTCTTCACTACCAGCTTTTCCCACGGACTCACCTCCAGGCAATCCGGCCACCATGCACGGGATCCCGACAGTGCCGGAAAACAAAAGGACGCCCGTAGTGAAATCCACGGACGTCCCGTTCTACTGAACCTTCTGGACCTACTCCACTCGCATCTCCCAATGGTCCGAGGTTTCGAGGGTCACGTACCCCGGCTCCGGAAGCCGCAAAATGCCCCTGCGCTGGAGACCACAAGGGGCCAGATTCCGGGTGTCCCCTCCCGATACCGGATTGAAGAGGATGCGGCCGTACGCATACTCGTCCTCGAACTCGTAATGGAGATCGACGGATCGGCGAGAGCCGCCCAAGAATGCCACGGTATCGAGCCCGCACCCCTTGTACGGCTCCGAGGAGAGCAGCGGCACATCATCCGGGGCCAGAACCCTGATCTTCCATCGGTGCATGCCGCCGGCTCCCTCATGACCCCGACGGCGCCAGGTCGCCACTGAGTCGAACCTGGCAGGGAGGACGACGCGTAACGCTCCGCGTCCCGCAGTGCTCCCGAGATTGGGTCCGGCGTCCCTCCCGCGAGTACCGCCACGGACCGGATGGAAGCTGAAACTGCTGCTGAAGCCCCCTCGGAGCTCCAGCGGGATCGGCACCCCTTTCCCTGCACCCGGAATTGCAAGTTCCTTATCTCTCCAGCCCGACCATGCGCTGGGTTTCGCGTCAGCCATGCCCGTCCTCCCCTGAATCGTGCACAATGCAGAAGGACATCAAACCGCACCTTGACAGCACGGACATGACTTCTCCGCCTCTGCGGAGCCGGATCGGAACACCCGCCGGAAGAGCGCCATCGATGCCCTCATCACTGCCTGACGAGGGCATCTCCCCTATGACGCCCACGGCGCCGTGCTGCACGAGGCACCACCCCAGGCCCCGCGCTCAGGAGAAGAACCGCATGAGCTCCCCCCGGTCTGGCATCGGCCCGACCAGTTCCGGCCCGGCCTCGCCGGACCGGTCCTCACCCATGGCCTCCGGACCTGTCGCCCCCGGTCGCGGAATCGGCTCCGGGTAGTCCAACGGCTCCGCGTCCTCGTCCCGGTTGACCGTGGCGAACATCCAGTTGGAGACCGCCAGTTGATCGGCGACGGTGGCCAGCAGGTGGTCCGTCACCGACCACTCCGCCGCCTCGTCGTGCAGCTCGCGGGCGACCGCTCCGTCGCGTGGAAGGTGCGCGAGCAGCACCGCGAGCCGGCGGGAGGAGAGCCGGCCGCGGTGCCAGTCGAGCAGATCCACGCCGTAGTGGCGGAGCAGGTCCGCCTCCAGGGCCTCGGCGTGTTCGTCGACGAACGCGCCGAGGCTCAGCCTTCCCCCAGGCCCAGCCCCGTCTCCTTGCCGTAGGCCTCGAGGATCGCGCCGATGTCCTGCATCGTCACCTCGTGCCGGTTGAACCGGGCGAACTGCTGCTCACCGAGGAGCAGCTGGAGCAGCCCGTCCACATCGTTGTCGTCGAGGTCCCGGAGGTTCCTGGCGGTCTGCCGGGTGAGCTCGGTCGGGAGCTCGAAGGTGTCGTCGTCGAGCTGGAAGGTCCAGGCCCGGCCGAGCGCTTCCAGGCGCTGGGCACGGGCTGCGTTGACGTCGAATCCGGACATGCGCGGACTCCTTCACAGGTGGTGGAGAGATGAGGTGTGGAGAGGGAGGGGCGGTGTCCGGTGCGCCTTGGGGGCACACCGGACACCGCTGTGGTGCGTGACGAGCAGCCGGTCCGGCCGTACAGCGCCGCACGGGCAGCCGCGCGGCCGCACCACCGCCACTCGGGCAGCGGTACGGCCGCACAGCCACCGCCAAGGCAGCCGTTGCGGCGACACGGAAGCCGCGCGCCACGCACCCGGAACCCCGCGCCACGGCACGAACACGCAGAGGCCCACGGGGGAGGGCCGGCCCGTGCCGTGGCGCGAGGGCATGCGGGAGGTGCGGGACGTGCGGGTCCGCGCAGGCGCACCGACGGGGACGGTGCGACCGCGCGGACCTGAGCGGTCCCAGGAGAGACTCCGAAGGGGACCCCGAAGAGCCGCCCCGCACCCGCCGTTTACGCGTAGGACGGGTCCTTCATCAGGATGGTCGCCAGCGGCTTGGTGGTGTCCTCCACGGCCAGCGCGGTGAAGGTGACACCGAGCCGCACCGCACCGGTGCGGGTGAACGAGATCTCCTCGGTCTCGGTGACCTGACCGCGCGGGATGATGAACCGGTAGGTCGCCGCCCCGCCGTCGGTGAACTCGATGCCGAGCTGCCGCTCGTCCTTCTTCGGCTCGGCGGACAGGTCGTACTTGAACTGCCCCGCGGCGGCGCCGGCGGCCACCGCGTCCCCGCCCATGAAGAACGGCAGCGTGTCCTTGTTCAGCTGCAGGAGCTGGAACTTCACGGTCAGGTCGCGGTCGGAGTAGATGAACCGCGCCGGGCTCACCGACTGCCAGGTGTCGACCGGGTCGATCTTGTCCTTCTTGTTGAACTTGATGCCGTCGGTGGTCGTGTAGCCGAGGTCGATCCAGTCGGCGCTCCACGCGGCGGCGGTGTCGACCGGGGCGGCCTTGCCCGGGGCGGCGACCAGCACCCGCCCGGAACCGGCGACGCGAATCTCGGAACCCTTGTTGCCTGCCATGTGAACTCCTCATTCATCAGGTGGGTATGGCAAAGGCCCCGCCGGATCGTTCCGGCAGGGCCCGTAGGAGAGAGGCGCGAACTGCGCCTCAGAGGGTGCGCATCAGACGGTGCGTATCAGGCGATGCGCATCAGGTGGCGCACCTCAGGCGGTGCGGATCAGCAGCCGCACGGTGGAGAGGTAGCGGTTGCCCGCGGGGCGGTTGTAGTCGGGCAGCCAGCGCGGGCCGTCCGCCTCGACGACATCGGTGACGTACGCGCCCCCGTACGTCGTGCCGCGCGCCTGGAGCAGTGCGGCGCGGGCGACCAGGGCGACGCCGTGCGCGGCCGTCTTGTCCGGCCCGTAGACCTCGAGGTCCACCAGGGGCTGGTCGAGGTGCTGGTCGTCCACCCAGGCCCCGCCGGTCCGCGAGACCAGCACGGCCTTCTGGGTGCCGTTGAAGCCGGCGGGCGGCCGGTTGTCGACGGTCACTCCGGCCAGCTCGGCACGGTCCTTGAGGTGGTCGACGACGAGGCGTTCCACATCGGGGAAAGCGATCAGGGCATCACTCACATGCGGGCTCCTTGTCGGAAGCGGTGGCAGGAGAGAAGCGCGCGGCCGCCATCCGTGCGGATGGAGGAAGGAGTACGGACGGCAAGCCGCGCACATGCGAAACGGCGGACCGTTGCCCGGTGTCGGGCACAGCTCCGCCGCTGCACCAAGTGTGAACGAGATCGTGCGAGCGCGCAACCAACGTTCTCCGGACGGCTCCCCGCGGGTGCCGGACCCTCCGTGAGCTGCGCGGCGGGCCGTTCCCGATGCCTGCCGACACCGACGGCCCGCCTGCGGTCAGCTGGCCTTCTTCACCCAGGCGACGGCCAGCCACGGCGTCGACGCCGCTCCCACGGCCAGCAGCCAGCCCTCGGCCGTCGTGGGAAAGCCCAGGGCGAGGGGGAGCAGCAGAGCGGCACCGCAGATCAGGATTCCGAAGGCGGGCAGGTGGACTCCGGGCCGGAACTGTCGCAGCCATGCGGCGTCGCCCGGCTCCATGCACCCGACGGTGAAGCATCCGGCGACGACCGCCCCGGCCCAGATGAAGAAGGCGAAGACCCGCCCGTCGAAGAACCCTTCCCGGCTGTCCCGCACCCCGAGAGCCGGGCGGCCGGGCGCATACAGGACGTGGACCGGCTTCCCGGCCTTCGGAGGGCCCGCCGTCCTGGCCCCTTCGACGGTGACGGCCCGCGAGCCGTGCGGGAAGTCGAGGGTGACGACCACCCGGGCCGCGTACTGCTTCACGTCATTGATGCTGACCCCGGTGCCGACCGGTGTGCCGGTCACCCGGTCGATGGGGACGCGGTAGGAGCCGCCGCCCGACTTCAGCACCTCGGCCCGCCATGCGGCCTGTTCACCGTCCGGTCCCACCCCCTGGCAGAGCGCGGCTCCGCTGCTCAGCGCGATGGCGAAGCCGATGACCCAGCGCAGGACACGCGAGGGCCTGCGCTGTCGGGTACGCCGGGCCGCAACAGCGCGCCGGGGCTTGTCGGTGCTCCCAGCCCTTCCGTTGCGCCCAGCCCCTCCGGTGCTCCACGTCTTTTCGACGCTACGGAGCATGTCGGCGCCACGGCTCTTTTCGTAGCGCCGTTCCGCCGCTCTTCGGCGCTCGGCGGTCCAGGAGGAGAACACCCAGCAGCAGGCGAAGAGCACGGCGGCACACAGCGGCGCGAGTAACTCCGCCTTGGGCGGGAGGAAGAGCCAGGGCGCCAGCCCCATGACGATCGCACCGTACGCGCAGAGCAGCGTCAGCCACCCGGTCGTCCTGGTCACCCAGGTCATCGCAGCCCCCCAACAGGCCCCACCCCGGCCCCCCGGCGGTCCGCCGACGGCCCCTCACGAGGTGATCAGACCACGACGCACCGGGGCAGGCGCCGCGTACGCGTGGATCGGACGGAAACAGCAATTGCCCCACCGCATCGTCCGATGCGGTGGGGCAATTGCTGTTCCAGGGGCATGTGCATGCGCCGGCAGGGGACGCCCGGCGGGCCCCGCCCGGGCGCGGCCTACCCCCGCACAACACCCCCCGCCCCGCCCCGCTCATGGCCTCGCCGGGTGAGGCGCTCCGCAGCAAAGACGTCCTCCAGGCGGAAGAGTTGGGCCCGTCCACGCCTGCCCGCCGGCCGCAGGTGCCCCTGCTGCACCCACTTCCGTATCGTCGCCGCCGACACCTCGACCTCCAGGGCGGCGAGGGCGCCCGTGAGCAGTCCGGCGATCACGCTTCGTCTCCCGTCACCGCGGTGAGCAGGTCCTGCGGCAGGGTGCCGCTCGCGTCCGCGAGTTCGGTCCAGCGGTCCTCCGGCCAGGTGTGCCGGTACGCCGGGCTGTCCGCGCACCCGCACTCCGCGTCGGCGCAGCGGCAGGCCGGGTTGATGCACAGCACGGCCCGCCGGACGGGGAAGGCGCGCAGCGACACCGAGTCGCACCAGGGGCAGCGGCCCCGCACCCGGACCAGTGGCTCGGCCTCGCCGAGGGCCTGTCCGCAGCGGCGGGCCATCCGCCGGGCCTCCGTCAGCACGTGCTCCAGGAGCACCCGGTCGTCGCCGATCCGGTCCAGCAGTCCGGCGATCCGCGCCAGCCGCTGCGGCACGTCCGCCTTGCGGGGACGGCCGAGCCGCAGCCGGTCCCGGACGGCCTCCTCCAGTTCGATCACGCCGTCGGTGATGTCCCGGAGGGCGTCGGAGACGTGCAGCCGCAGGGGTGCGGCCCCGCCGCCGAGCGGGGTGATGCCGTGCCGGGCGTTCCAGACGGCGGCCGCCCGGTCCGCGCGCGCCTCCTGAGCCTGCCGGAGGAGGTCCGCGGGGGCGAGGTCGTAGGAGGGCCGGCTCCCGGGGCGGCCCGGGAGGAGCTCTTCGAGCAGCTCCGGGAACTGGCGGCTCAGCAGGCCGAGCCAGGTGCGGGCGCGCTCGGCGGCCGGGTCCGGCGCGGCCCCCGGGGCCGCCCGGTGCGGCGTACTGTCCACGGGCGCCGAAGGGGCCGTCGCCCTCCCGGGCTCCGCCCCGCTGAGAGGCATCCCCCTGGTGACCGGCGTCCCACTGGTATCAGTCGTCCCACTGGTGACAGGCGTCCCCCTGGTGGCAGGCATCCCTCTCATGGCAGGTGTCCCCCTCATGGCAGTCGTCGCGCTCCTGGCGGTGTTCTCACTCATGACAGCGGCACCTCGCGGCCGTTGCTCCACAGCCGGCCTCCGCAGACGCCGTCGAACCAGGTGTTCGCGGGGTCCACGGCGCGCAGGCAGAACTCGACGACAGGACAGGTGTTGCACGCCCGCAACGCGGGTGCGGCTTCGATGGGGCGCCGGGCGAAGACAGCGGCCGGAGGGAGGGCGGCGCAGCGGGCGCCTGCCCGCCAGTCGAAGCCCTCGGGATCGTGCGATGGCATGGGCACTCCGATGGGAAGGCCGAATCGGAACGGAGTGGGGGGAAGGGCAAGATTCGAACGACCTTGCGAGCTCGGAGGGATTTTTTCATGTTGCGCACTCGCACGCAACTCACACTTCCTTCACAACTGCCGTCGCCCGCTCCCGCTCTGCCCTTCACAGGGCCGCGGGCACCTGCCCCGTCCAGCCCATTTCGCACGCGCACGCGCGTTACCCTGGTGCGCGGATGGAGGGAGCGGACGTGACGAAGGACACCCTGGAGGACTTCGCGGCCTGGATGGAGGACCTCATGCGGTCCCGGGGCTACGACATCGACCACCCACGCGGCGGCGGCAGGTCCAAGGTCGCCGACGACGCGGGCGTGCACCGGGCCGCGGTCACCCGGCTGCTGCAGCGCCAGAGCATGCCCGACCTCGCGACCATGCGCGGACTGGCCCGCGCCC
Source organism: Streptomyces sp. NPDC002055 (assembly GCF_040296705.1). Classification (NCBI taxonomy): domain Bacteria; kingdom Bacillati; phylum Actinomycetota; class Actinomycetes; order Kitasatosporales; family Streptomycetaceae; genus Streptomyces; species Streptomyces sp. NPDC002055. The sequence goes on along the minus strand of NZ_JBEOXS010000014.1, from coordinate 25,196 downwards.
TGGACGTCCCCGTGCGGGACGTGCTGATCCGCTCGGGGAAGCTGACCGAAGAGGACCTGCCCGTGCCCGTGGCATACGCTCGGCAACGCGCAGCAGGGAGCCGGAGCATCACACTGGCGGAAGCTGCCGAGCTGCTCGGAATCCCCGAGGAGCGACGGGGGCTCTTCCTTCAGGTGGCGGCCCCGTTCCTGCCGTCCCAGGAGCCCGAGGCTCAGCGACGCAGGGCGGGCACCGGCTGAGAACGGGAGAACAGGGGGTACTTCATGGGCACGGACGAGAGCACGGCGGCACCCAGCCGTCCCGGCACCGGACCACGCTCCGCCGCCCCCGATGCCGCCCGGCCGATCACCCTCGGTGCCCGCGAACTCGCCGACTTACTCCTGGAGATGGGCCGCGCGACGACCGCCGGGGAGCTCGGTGTCCACCACCGGGCCGCCCTGGAGGAAGCCCATGAGGCCGGCTACGCCCAGGGGTGGCAGGACGCCATGCGGCACCTCGCCGAACAGGAGACCCGGGGCACCGGCGCCACCTCGCTCGCCGAGGTGATCGCCCTGATCGACGCGCCGCTGCCGGCGCCGCGCGCCCGCGAACTCCGCAGCCAGGAACCGCTGATGCCGCACCGCAAGCGCAAACCCGGAGAACAGTCCGGCTGACGGCGCCGGGCACGGACACCGTGCCCGGCGCAACAGCCCGCACCCCGGGCAGCTCAGCCGACGCGCATGCTCGGACCAGCCCGCACCCCGGCGGCTCAGCCCATGCTCCTGCCCGGCTCAGCCCGCGTTCCTGCTCGGACCGGCCCGTGCTCCTGCTCGGACCAGCCCGCTCAGATCAGCCCGTGCTCCCGCAGATAGTCCAGCTGCGCCCGCACCGACAGCTCCGCCGCGGGCCACAGCGACCGGTCCACATCGGCGTACACATGCGCGACGACCTCACCGGGTGTCCGGTACCCCGCCTCGACCGCCGTCTCCACCTGCGCCAGCCGGTTCGCGCGGTGCGCGAGATAGAACTCGACCGCGCCGCGGGCGTCGTTCAGCACCGGGCCGTGACCCGGCAGCACCGTGTCCACGCCGTCGTCCACGGTGAGCGAGCGCAGCCGGCGCAGCGACTCCAGGTACTCGCCGAGCCGTCCGTCCGGGTGGGCCACCATGGTCGTGCCCCGGCCGAGGACCGTGTCCCCGGTCAGGACCGCTCCGTCGGCCGGCAGGTGGAAGGAGAGGGAGTCGGCGGTGTGGCCGGGGGTGGGCACCACCCGGAGTTCCAGCCCGCCGGTGGTGATCACGTCACCGGCCTCCAGGCCCTCGTCCCCGAGCCGCAGCGCCGGGTCCAGCGCGCGGACCGGGGTGCGGGTCAGCTCCGCGAACCGGCCGGCCCCGTCCGCGTGGTCCGGGTGCCCGTGGGTGAGCAGCGTCAGCCCGATCCGCTTGCCCGCCCGCTCCGCGGTGGCGATGACGGCGTTCAGATGGTCCTCGTCGAGCGGCCCCGGGTCGATGACCACGGCGAGGTCCGCGTCGGGCTCGGCGACGATCCAGGTGTTGGTGCCGTCCAGGGTCATCGGCGACGGGTTCGGGGCCAGCACGCAGACGGCGCGCTCCGTCGCCGGACCCGCGATGGTCCCGCCGCGCGGCTGCCCGGGCAGGGAGGCTGCGTACGTCATGAGGCGGCTCCGCCCTCGGCCGGGGAAGCCGGGGAAGCCGGAGAGTCCGGAGAAGCCGGTGAGATGTGCCGGGTGAATTCGTCGTGCCCCGGCCAGCTCAGCACGATCTCGCCGTCCCGCAGCTCCGCCCGGGCCAGCACCGGAGTGAGGTCGCGCGCGGGCGCGGCGTCCAGCGCCTGGCCCGCCGACCCGTACGGTTCCAGCTCCCGGAGCGTGGAGATGGTGGGAGGCATCATCAGCAGCTCACCCCGGTCGTAGCCCGCCGCCGCCTCCGCGGGGCGGATCCAGACCGTCCGGTCCGCCTCGGTGGAGGCGTTCCGGGTCCGCTGGCCCTGCGGCAGCACGGCCACGAAGAACCAGGTGTCGTAGCGGCGCGGCTCGAACTCCGGGGTGATCCACCGCGCCCAGCCGCTCAGCAGGTCGCTGCGCAGCACCAGCCCGCGGCGCGCCAGGAACTCGGCGAAGGACAGCTCCCGGGCGACGAGTGCGGCCCGGTCGGCCTCCCAGTCCTCGCCCGTGGTGTCCGCGACCACGGTGTCCGCGGACGGCCCCGCCAGCAGGACGCCCGCCTCCTCGAAGGTCTCGCGCACCGCCGCGCAGACAACCGACTGGGCGGCGGCCTCGTCCTTCAGGCCGAGCCGGGCCGCCCAGGCCTCGGGGGCGGGGCCCGCCCACCCGACGGACCGCTCGTCGCGCGGGTCCACCGAACCGCCGGGATACGCGTACGCGCCCCCGGCGAACGCCATGGAGGCCCGTCTGCGCAGCATGTGGACGACGGGCCCGTGCTCGGTGTCGCGCAGCAGCAGCACGGTGGCGGCACGGCGCGGCTCCACCGGCGTGAGCTCGCCGCCGGCGAGCGCGCGGATCCGGTCGGGCCACTCCGGCGGGTACCACTGGCCATTCGTGGTGGACATGGCCGGATGCTATGCGTTTCCGACGGGATGTTCGAGAGGCACCCGCGGCCGCCGGGCCGGGAACGGTCCGGCCCGGGGCTGCACGCGGCAGCGGCCCGGCACCGGCCGGGGAGCCGCCCGCCGCCCCGCGGCGGCACGGATCCGTACGGCGGTGGTCGGTCCCGGAGGTCAGTCCGCGATCTCGACCTGGATCTCGACCTCGACCGGCGCGTCCAGCGGCAGCACCGCGACACCCACGGCGCTCCGGGCGTGCACGCCCTTCTCGCCCAGCACTTCGCCGAGCAGCTCACTGGCACCGTTGACGACCGCGGGCTGGCCGGTGAAGTCCGACGCCGAGGCGACGAACCCGACCACCTTCACCACCCGCGCGATCCGGTCCAGGTCGCCGACGGCCGACTTGACCGCGGCCAGGGCGTTGAGCGCGCACAGCCGCGCCAGCTCCTTGGCCTCCTCCGGCGTCACCTCGGCGCCGACCTTGCCCGTCACCCCGAGCTTGCCCTCGACCAGCGGCAGCTGCCCGGCGGTGAAGACATAGGAGCCGGAGCGGACAGCCGGCACGTAGGACGCCAGCGGCGCCGCGACGGCCGGCAGCGTGAGCCCCAGCGAGCTCAGCTTCTCCTCGACGGCGCTCATGCCTGCTTCTCCCGCTTGAAGTACGCCACCAGGGAGTCCCCGCCCTGCGGGCCCGGTACGACCTGGACGAGCTCCCAGCCCTCCTCGCCGAAGTTGTCGAGGATCTGCTTGGTGGCATGGATGAGCAGCGGCGCGGTCTGGTATTCCCACTTCGTCATGGGGCCGACTGTAACGCCTGTGGCCGAAGCCTCGTGCGTAGCCCGTGGCTCCACTGGTTAGGCTCCCCAGCATGAGCAGGTTCCACGTGGTCAGTGGCAAGGGCGGCACCGGCAAGACCACGGTCGCCGCTTCTCTCGCGCTCGCCCTCGCCGCCGAGGGGAAGCGCACTCTGCTGGTCGAGGTCGAGGGCCGGCAGGGCATCGCGCAGCTCTTCGAGACCGAGGCGCTGCCCTACGAGGAGCGGAAGATCGCGGTCGCCCCGGGCGGCGGCGAGGTGTACGCCCTCGCCATCGACGCCGAGCGCGCGCTGCTCGACTACCTCCAGATGTTCTACAAGCTGGGCAGCGCCGGCCGGGCGCTGAAGAAGCTCGGCGCAATCGACTTCGCCACGACTATCGCCCCCGGCCTGCGGGACGTCCTGCTCACCGGCAAGGCGTGCGAGGCGGTGCGCCGGAAGGGCCGGGACGGCCGCCCGGTCTACGACTCGGTGGTCATGGACGCCCCGCCGACCGGCCGGATCACCCGCTTCCTCAACGTCAACGACGAGGTCGCCGGGCTGGCCCGGATCGGACCGATACACAATCAGGCCCAGGCCGTCATGCGCGTCCTGAAGTCCGCCGAGACCTCCGTCCACCTGGTGACCCTGCTGGAGGAGATGCCGGTCCAGGAGACCATGGACGGCGTCGCGGAACTGCGGGAGGCGGGCCTGCCCGTCGGCGGCATCCTGATCAACATGGTGCGGCCGCAGGTCCTCGACGAGGAGGCCGTGGAGGCCGCGGCCACCAGCCGTCGCACGGCCGTCGCCAAGGCGCTCTCCCAGGCGGGACTGGGCGGGGCGCGCCGCGGGGGGCTGGCCGAGCGGCTCGTCGACCCGCTGCTGGCGGAGGCCCGCGAGCACGCCGAGCGCCTCCGGCTGGAGCGCGAGCAGCGGACGGCCATCGCCGACCTCGACCTGCCGACGTACGAACTGGAACTCCTCGGCGACGGAGGCGACCTCTCCGGCCTCTACCGGCTCGCCCGGGACCTGCGGAAGCAGGGCGTCGAGGAGGAGGCGTGGTGAGCCGGGGCGGCCACCCGCCCGGCCCCCGGGGCCACGCCGCCGGCCGGCCCGGCCGCACCCGCCCCGAGCCCCGCACCCGCCGTGACCGCCCCGAGTGCCGTGGACGAAGCGAGGACACCGCATGACCCTGGAGGCCGCTCCCCCGCTGGAGACCGACCCGCTGCTGGACGACCCGGGCACCCGCATCGTCGTGTGCTGCGGCTCCGGCGGCGTGGGCAAGACGACCACGGCCGCGGCGCTGGGCGTACGGGCGGCCGAGCGCGGCCGGAAGGTCGTCGTCCTCACCATCGACCCGGCCCGCCGGCTCGCCCAGTCGATGGGCATCGCCTCGCTGGACAACGTCCCCCGCCGGGTCGAGGGGATCGACACGGCCCCCGGCGGCGAACTCCACGCCATGATGCTCGACATGAAGCGGACCTTCGACGAGGTCGTCGAGGCCCACGCGGACGCCGAACGGTCCCGCACGATCCTGGAGAACCCCTTCTACCAGTCCCTCTCCGCGGGCTTCGCCGGCACGCAGGAGTACATGGCCATGGAGAAGCTGGGCCAGCTGCGCGCGCGGGACGAGTGGGACCTCATCATCGTGGACACCCCGCCCAGCCGCTCCGCCCTGGACTTCCTGGACGCCCCCAAGCGCCTCGGCTCCTTCCTGGACGGCAAGTTCATCCGGATGCTGATGGCCCCGGCCAAGATCGGCGGCCGGGCGGGGATGAAGTTCCTCAATGTCGGCATGTCGATGATGACCGGCACCCTCAGCAAGCTGATGGGGACGCAGCTGCTCCGCGACGTGCAGACGTTCGTGGCGGCGATGGACACCACCTTCGGCGGCTTCCGGACCCGCGCGGACGCCACCTACCGGCTGCTCCAGGCGCCGGGCACGGCATTTCTGGTGGTCGCGGCGCCGGAGCGGGACGCCCTGCGCGAGGCCGCGTACTTCGTCGAGCGGCTGGCCGCCGAGAGCATGCCGCTGGCCGGGCTGGTGCTGAACCGGGTGCACGGCAGCGGCGCCGCTCAGCTCGGCGCGGAGCGCGCCCTGGCGGCCGCGGAAAATCTTGAGGAAAGCCGCATTGTCGATCGTGCGGGCGGGCAAGCTGGCAGTCGTACGCCCGAGAGCCCCGACGGTGACTCCCCCGCGGTCGAGGGCGATTCGGATCCCGCAGAACTACTCGCCGCCGGACTGCTGCGGCTGCACGCCGAACGCATGCAGGTGCTCGCGCGTGAGCAGCGCATGCGCGACCGGTTCACCGCCCTGCACCCGGAAGTCGCCGTGGCCGAAGTGGCGGCACTGCCCGGTGACGTCCACGATCTCGACGGCCTGCGCGCCATCGGAAACCGGCTCGCGACCGGCAGCCCGGTCGGAGCCTGAGCCCGGCCCGTCGACGACGTACCTGACCGACCGCGCACCTGACCGAACGCCGCGCCTGACCGGCCTCGCCCCCGCGCGGCCACGCCCGGCCCGCCCGTCCGCGGCCGGCCGATGAGTCGTTGGCCGAAGGGACTCAACCGAGCGGACACCGAGCCACGGCCGCACCGCATCACGGCATGCCTCACCCCGGTGCGGCGACGCGTGACAGCGCCGCCGCACCGGGGTGCACGAGATCACCGCGGCTCGACGTGCCGCCGAAGGGGCGGCAGCTCCCGTGCCGACGGCGGACAGCCGACGGCGCACGAGCTGCCGAACCCGGAGTCGGCACACGGATGAGACGCGGGTGGTGAGGCAGGTGGTGAGGGGGCCGGTGGATGAGGAACTGTTCGCAGCGGATCCGGCGGGTTCCTGTCCGGTGTCGCGAGCGACGGCGGACCGAACGGCGGCAGACGTGGGTGTGGGGGGCCGCGGGATCAGTTCAGCGCATCTGCCGGCCGGCTACCCCGCCGCAGCGAAGTCCTCGTCCTCCAGCTCCATCGGCAGGATGCCGATGCTCTGCTCGTACTCCGTGCGCGCGGTCTCCAGGAGCCTGCGCCATGAGGTGACCGTGGGACGACGGCGCAACAGCGCGCGACGCTCCCGCTCGGTCATGCCACCCCACACGCCGAACTCGACGCGATTGTCGAGCGCGTCGGCAAGGCACTCGGTGCGCACCGGGCATCCGGTGCAGACCGCTTTGGCCCTGTTCTGCGCTGCCCCCTGGACGAACAGTTCGTCCGGATCAGTCGTGCGGCACGCTGCCAGCGTGCTCCAGTCGGTAACCCAGCTACTCATGCTGGTGCCGTCCTCTCCCGAATCGAGGCTCCCCCACGGCGGCAGCGGCATATTCACCGTTGCCAGTTGAGGACGTTACGGAAGGCAGACAGGGCGCAACACCCCCTGCGGGCCCAATCTTGGATGGCCCGAACGGACTATGCGTACGCGGCAGATCACCCAACGGAGTGATGTGAGGGCATACGTAACAATCCCGACAAAGCGGGATGGTTGCGAGGCCTCGCCGAGGATGCCGGACGGCACAAGACGTCACTCCGGACACAACTCCGTCCGGGGGGAGGACGAGGAGGAGAAGCGCGGACACACGTCGCCGTGACAGTCAGAGACAGCTTAGGCCAAGGGATGTATACGTGTCCGGCGAATGAGAACGTAGGCTGCCCTCATGTCTCAGAAGCGTTCGGGCGGTGGTCTGAGCAGAACACAGCAGGCCGCCAGGTTCCTCGGTGTCAGCGTGCTAGCCGGAGCCGTACTGGCGGGCATCGCACTCCCCGCCGCGGGAGCCCTGGGCCTCGCGGCCAAGGGGTCCGTCGAGGGCTTCGACGAGATCCCGGCGAACCTCAAGCGGCCGCCGCTGAGCCAGAAGACCACGATCCTGGACGCCAAGGGCGGCAAGATCGCCTCGGTCTACTCCCGCGACCGCACCGTGGTGGACCTCGACGACATCTCCCCGTACATGCGGAAGGCGATCGTCGCGATCGAGGACGCGCGCTTCTACCGGCACGGGGCGATCGACCTGAAGGGCATCCTGCGGGCCCTCAACAAGAACGCCCAGAACGGCGGCGTCTCCCAGGGCGCCTCGACCCTCACCCAGCAGTACGTGAAGAACGTCTTCGTGGAGGAGGCCGGCGACGACCCCGACAAGGTCGCCCAGGCCACCCAGCAGACGATCGGCCGCAAGGTCAAGGAGATCAAGTACGCGATCCAGGTGGAGGAAGAGCTCGGGAAGAAGAAGATCCTCGAGAACTACCTCAACATCACCTTCTTCGGGCAGCAGGCCTACGGCGTCGAGGCCGCGGCCCAGCGCTACTTCAGCACCTCGGCGAAGGACCTGAAGCTGGAGGAGGCCGCGCTGCTGGCCGGGATCGTCCAGTCGCCCAGCCGCTGGGACCCGATGAACAACGAGGGCGAGGCCACCAAGCGCCGCAACGCCGTCCTGCAGCGCATGGCCGACCTGGGTGACATCTCCCAGTCCCGGGCCGACGCGGCCAAGCGGAAGCCGATCCGGCTGGACGTCAGCACCCCGCGGAACGGCTGCATCACCGCCACCAGCGCGGCCGGCTTCTACTGCGACTACGTCCGTGAGGTCTTCCTCCAGGACGAGGTCTTCGGCAAGAGCCGCAAGGCCCGCGCCAAGCGCTGGGCGCAGGGCGGCATGACGATCCGCACCACGCTCGACCCGAAGGCCCAGAAGTCGGTCCAGGCCTCGATCGACGACCACGTCTCGCAGGGCGACAAGGTCGCCACCGCGGTGTCGCTGATCGAACCGGGCACCGGCCGGATCATGGGCATGGGCCAGAGCAGGCCCTACGGCTTCGGCGACCACGAGACGCAGATCAACCTGTCCGTGGACCGGCAGATGGGCGGCTCGAACTACGGCTTCCAGGTCGGTTCGACGTTCAAGCCGGTGACCGCCGCGGCGGCGCTGGAACAGGGCCTGCCGATGAGCAAGAGCTACTCGGCGCCCTACAAGATGGCGTACCCGAGCCCGGTCAGGACCTGCAAGGGCAACTGGGTCAACACCGACGGCGCCACGGTCAGCAACGAGCTGGAGTCCGAGGTCGGGCCGTACGGGATGAAGGAGGCGACCGCCAAGTCGGTCAACACCTACTTCGTGCAGCTGATCAGCGACATCGGCGTCTGCCCCGTCACCGACCTGGCGTCCGACCTGGGGATCCGGATGGGCAACGGCGACAAGCTGCCGCAGGGCCCCGCGGTCACCCTGGGCAGCGCCACCATCTCCCCGCTGGCCATGGCCAACGCCTACGCCACCTTCGCCAACCGGGGCACCTACTGCACCCCGGTCGCCATCGACTCCGTCACCGACGCTGCCGGCCGGAAGCTGCGCGTGCCCAAGACCAGTTGCAAGAAGGTCATGTCGCAGAAGACGGCGGACAGCATCAACACCCTGCTGCGCGGTGTGGTCGAGGACGGCACCGGAAAGCAGGCGGGCCTCTCGGGCCGGGACAGCGCGGGCAAGACCGGCACCACCGACGGCCGCGTGGCCGCGTGGTTCGTCGGCTACACGCCGAACCTGGCCGGCGCGGTCTGGGTCGGCAGCCCGACCACCAAGGTGCCGATGGAGAACATCACCATCGGCGGGCAGTACTACCCGAAGGTCTTCGGCGGCGGGGTCCCCGGACCGATCTGGCGCGACGCGATGAGCGGCGCGCTGGAGGGGAAGCCGGCGCCCCGGCTGCCGACGGTGCACGTCGCGGAGCCGCCCGCGGCCAAGCCCGACCGCCCCGGCCACGGTGGGGGCAACGGCGGAGGCAACGGCGGCGGAGGCGACTTCGAGTGGCCCGAGATCTCGCTCCCGCCGAACCTCATCGGCGGCGGCGACGGCGGTTTCACCGGCGGCGGCAACGGGCGCGGCCGGAAGCACTGAGCACGCCGCGCGGTTCCGGCGCGGAGCCGGCTGAAGTGCGGCCACGCTCGAAGCGGAGCTGACAGGGCGGCCCCGGACCATGTGGCCATGTGGTCCGGGGCCGCCTCTGTTGTCTGTGCCGACCGGTGCGGAGGGCGGGGGAACGCGCACAAGGGGTACGCCCCCGGGGCCCGCACGAGGGAGAGGTGGCCTGGGCGTCCGCCCGAGGGGGACGCACCGTCGGGTCCGCCCGAGGGGGACGTGCCCTCGGGGTCCGCCGGCGGTGAGGTGACCTCGGCGAGCCCCGTCGAGCCCCGTCGAGCCGCACGTGGCGAGCGGGGCTCGGGCTCGGGCTCGGGCTCGGGCTCGGGCTCGGGCTCGGGCTCGGGCTCGGGCTCGGGCTCGGGCTCGGGCTCGGGCTCGGGCTCGGGCTCGGGCCGCATGAGCGGACATGGTGTCGGGGCCGGCACGGCTCGCGGGGCGGCCCGACATCTCGATACCGGCGCACGGGGCAGGAGCGCACGGCCCCCGGGAAGCCGCCCGCCCCGGCGGCGGGTCCCGGTCCGGCGGCAGGTCAGCCCGTGAGGTGGCGCTTGACCTCGGCGGCGACCCGGCCGCCCTCGGCCCGCCCGGCCACCTTGGGGTTCACGATCTTCATGACCGCACCCATGGCCCGCGGCCCCTCGGCGCCACCGGCCACGGCCTCCTTCACGGCCTCCGCGACCAGCGCGCTCAGCTCCTCGTCGGAGAGCTGCTGCGGCAGGTACGCGGCCAGCACCTCGCCCTCGGCCTTCTCCCGCTCGGCCTGCTCGGCCCGGCCGCCCTGGGCGAACGCCTCGGCCGCCTCCCGGCGCTTCTTCGCCTCGCGGGCGATCACCTTCTGCACCTCGTCGTCGGAGAGCTCGCGCGCGGACTTGCCCGCGACCTCCTCGTTGGTGATCGCGGAGAGGGTGAGCCGGAGCGTGGAGGAGCGCAGCTCGTCACGGGCCTTGATCGCCGCGGTGAGGTCGTCCTGAAGTGTGGCCTTGAGCGTGGTCATGCCGATGAGTATGCCCGGCGGGGCTGGGCCCCGCCCACCGCATTCCTGCCGCCCCGGCCCGGAGACCGTGCCGCCGTCCCACCCCGGGACCCGGCCGAAGGAGCATGGCCGTCGCGGGCCCCTGCGCCACGTGCGCGACCGCCGTCGGAGGGCGACGCGCGCGGCCCACCGGCGAGGGCGCCCCGGGAACCCGCACGGACCGCCCGGACTGCCCGGTCGCCGCACTGTCTGCGACCATGGGGCCATGCGCGCGCGATACGCAGTACCCCTGGGAATCACGGCAGTCGGCGCGGCCGGCCTCGCCTACGCAACCGGCGTCGAACCCCGCTCGTTCCGGCTCCGCCGGATCACGGTGCCGGTGCTGCCGCCCGGGATGCGGCAGCTGCGCATGCTCCAGGTCTCGGACATCCACATGGTCTCCGGACAGGGCAAGAAGCGGCGGTGGCTGCAGTCGCTCGCCGGCCTGCGGCCGGACTTCGTCATCAACACCGGCGACAACCTCTCCGACAAGAAGGCCGTCCCCGAGGTGCTGGACGCACTCGGACCGCTGATGGAGTTCCCCGGGGCGTACGTCTTCGGCTCGAACGACTACTACGCTCCCCGGCTGCGCAACCCCGCCCGCTACCTCCTGGAGAGGGCCCGCGGCCAGCACGGCCTCAACGGCAAGAACGACCCCGCGGTCGGCGTCGAGCGCAACCCGTGGGAGGGCATGCGGGACGCCTTCGACGAGGCGGGCTGGGTGGGGCTCTCGAACACCCGCGGCCGGCTGAAGCTCGGCGGACTCGACGGCCTGGAGATCGCGCTCACCGGGCTGGACGACCCGCACATCAAGCGGGACCGGTACGCCGAGGTGGCGGGCGGCCCCGAGGACGCGGACCTCTCCCTGGCCGTCGTCCACGCCCCGTACCTGCGGACCCTCGACGCCTTCACCGCGGACCGCTACCCGCTGATCCTGGCCGGGCACACCCACGGCGGCCAGCTCTGCGTCCCCTTCTACGGGGCCCTGGTCACCAACTGCGACCTGGACACCCAGCGGGTCAAGGGCCTGTCGACGCACAGCGCCGAGGGCAGGACCTCCTACCTGCACGTCTCGGCGGGCTGCGGCGCCAACCGGTACACCCCGGTGCGCTTCGCCTGCCCGCCCGAGGCGACGCTGCTGACCCTGACCGCACGCGACGCCTGACCCCACCGCACATCCCCCCTGCCCGGACCGGGCGGCCGCTCCCGCGCGGCCACCGGCCCGGGCAGTCGCTTTCCCGGCACGGCGCCCCCACATCCGGTCGTGACGGACCGGGGAACCATGAGCAGGACCTGTGACGGCGGTCACATCCAGCGACACGCGGGCGAAGCGCGACCCCATCCCCTTCGCCCCACCGGCCGGGAACGACGACAACTCCGCCAACCCCGCCCGCTCTTCCGCCGCCCGGGCTGCCACCACCGGCACGAAGCCGGGCGAGGAGCCACCCGCTGCGAGCAGGTAACCGGATTTCGCATGGAGCGACAGGTCCGCTAAAGTAGAGCTCGTTGCTTCGGGGTGTAGCGCAGCTTGGCAGCGCGCTTCGTTCGGGACGAAGAGGTCGTGGGTTCAAATCCCGCCACCCCGACTGAAGGAACACCAGGTCAGGGGCCTGATCCGAGAAATCGGATCAGGCCCCTGACGCGTTTCCGCGGGGGATGAGGAAAGCCCGGGAGGATCTTGGATCCTGCTCCCGGGTCGGCATCCGCCGACGCCCTCTCAGACGTTCCCGCTCGAGATCATCGGACGGGCAAGCCGAAGCAGCCGCCACCCCTTGCCGAACAAGCCGGTCCGGACGCGCCCACCCCGGGCAACGTGCGCGGTGTCGCGCGGCGGCACATCAACAGCACGCTCCACCAAGCGCAGTTCATGCACGGCAGGCACAGAGGAGCAGCCGGGGAATCGAGATACACCTGACGACTCACCACTATCCCGGTCACTCCCCCGGCATGCCCCGACCCGCGTTATACGACGGTGTTCACCACTGCGGCGGTCGTCGCCGCCGCGGTGGTCGTCAGCGCCAAGTGCACCGAGTTCACCAGCTGATGCATGACCGGCTCGGCCCAGTGCCCCTCGGTCAGCTCGGCCATGCGCTTCCGGGCGGCCGCCCCGTCGGCCTCGCCGAAGACCAGCTCGTGCAGCCCACCGCTGTGCAGCAGCACCACCAGTGCGGCCGTGGGCGCGTCGGGCTCCTGCCCCTCGAGCACCACCGCCGCGAGTGTCCGGCGCAGCCGACTCTCGACCGTGCCGTCGGCCTCCGGGTAGCGATGGATGGGGAAGATGCCCCAACGCCTCGTCCGCTCCTCACGGATGACGCCCTTCTCGAGCAGCGCCCGCCGGGCGTCGTCGACGGCCTGCTTCCTGAGCCGGAAGATCCACGCCTGCGCGTCCTCCCGTTCGCTCTGCGCGGCGATCCGCTGCAGCGTCCCGTCCAGGGCCGGAATCCCCAACGGCGTGGAGTCGGTGACGACCAGGTGGTCGCCCTCCGACCGGACCCGGCCCGCGAGCGCCAGTTCCAGCACGGAGGCGCTGGAGATCGCGAACTCGCACTGCACCGGGAGCCGAGGGGTGCCGGTCGCGTCGTCGAGCGACAGGAGCATGATCTGCTCACCGAGTGTGGTTTCCATATTTATGGGTCTCTCCCTGCCTTGATCAATGAAACACGCCTGATCACGGCACATAGGGGTGAGAGCACCTTACGGTCGACGGGCGTCACTGCGGTGGGGATGGCGGTGCCCCCGCACCGGAGCGGTTCGGCGGCCGGGTCCGGCACAGCCGCGGCGACCGCTTCCGTACTTGCTCAGGGGAGGTCCGGCCTTGTCCGGGGCCGGCGCGGGGCCCCGGCCTATTCTTCGGGCAGGCTCTCCCAGGCTTCGCCCTCCCCGAAGAGCTCGTACCCGTGCTCGGCCGCGATCCGCGCCGCGTGCGAGCGGCTGCGGATGACGACCTCGTGCTTCCTGCTGCGGACCGCGGCCTGGGTGCCGTCGTCCTTCTCCGTCGTCACGATGGCGTAGGTCTCGTAGACGACCTGGCCCGGTTCCTTCTTGCTCCAGACCACATGCATGCTGGTTCCCATCGGGCACGCTCCCCGGTGGACGACTCCCCTGGTCCCAGCTTCTCACCTGGTGCGGATCATCGCCCCACGACGCAGACACACAGCTTTGACCTGGGAAAACGATGCCTTCGACGGGCCCGCAGGGGGAGGAATCCATCCCCTTTCAAGATCATCGCGAGCGCCGGGGCGTCGACGCCCCGACGTCTGCTCAGGACCCCGGATCCCGTCCCCGATCCGGTCCCGGTCCGGCCCCGGTCCTGCCCCGGCGCAGCCCTGAGGGCGGCCCTCCACGCCCCCGTGCAGAGTGGCGCGGAGGACACCGCTCGGAGAGTTATCCACAGGCTGGGGGCCGCCCCACCACGATGTCGGCACGTCTGCGCAGAATGGGGCCATGACTGACGACACCACTGGCTCCTCCGGCTCCGCGCCGGACTGGGAGAAGCGCTTCAGGGCACCGCGGGTCGGGCTGCCCGACTGGGCGGAGGACGCGCCGGACCGGTCGCTGTTCGTCTCGAACGCGACCGGTACCTACGAGCTCTACGCCTGGGACCGCACAACGGGCGGGCAGCGACAGGCGACGGACCGGCCGAACGGCACGACGGACGGACTGCTCTCGCCGGACGGCGAGTGGATCTGGTGGTTCAGCGACACCGACGGCGACGAGTTCGGTGTCTGGCTGCGGCAGCCGTTCGGCGGCGGGGCGGACGAGCCCGCGACCCCGGGCCTCGAGCCCTCCTACCCGGCCGGTCTGGCGCTGGGCCGGGACGGCACGGCCGTGGTCGGCCGCTCCACGGACGAGGACGGCTCGACGATCCATGTACTGCGCCCGGGCACCGAGCCGGTGGAGATCTACCGGCACCGGGAGTCTGCGGGGGTCGCCGACCTCTCCCGCGACGGCACGCTGATCGCCATGGAGCACACCGAGCACGGCGACGCCATGCACTCCGCGCTCCGGGTACTCCGGCTCGACGGCTCGGTGGTGGCCGAACTCGACGACACCAAGGGCGGCACGGCGGAGCTCGGCCTGAGCTGCCTGGGCTTCTCCCCACTGGACGGCGACTCCCGGATGCTCGTCGGGCACCAGCGCAGCGGCCGCTGGGAGCCGATGATCTGGGACCCGCTGACCGGCGAGGAGACCGCCCTCGCCATCGAGCTGCCCGGAGACATCGAGGCCGAGTGGTTCCCCCGGCCTCCCGGCGCCGGCGCCTCCCGGCCGGCGGGTGCGCCGGCCGACGGCGGGGACGACTCCGCCCTGCTGATCGAGCAGAGCCACCAGGCCCGCAGCCGGCTGTGGCGCTACGAGCCCGCCACCCATGAGCTGCTGCCGCTGGAGACCCCGCCCGGCACGGTGTCCGGGGCGACGGCCCGGCCGGACGGATCGGTGGAGTACCTCTGGTCCTCGGCAGCGCTGCCGCCGGTCGTCCGCTCCACAGCGGGGCGGACCGTGCTGGATCCCCCCGGGATGAAGGCACCGAAGTCCGTGCCGGTCACGGATGCCTGGGTGGAGGGCCCGGGCGGCCCGGTGCACGCGCTGGTGCAACAGCCGGAGGGCGAGGGCCCGTTCCCGACGGTGTTCGACATCCACGGGGGGCCGACCTGGCACGACAGCGACGCCTTCGCGGGCGGCCCGGCGGCCTGGGTGGACCACGGCTTCGCCGTCGTACGGGTCAACTACCGCGGTTCCACCGGGTACGGCCGCGCGTGGACGGACGCCCTCAAGCACCGGGTGGGGCTGATCGAACTGGAGGACATCGCCGCGGTCCGCGACTGGGCCGTGGAGTCCGGGCTCGCCGATCCGGACCGCCTGGTTCTGGCGGGCGGTTCCTGGGGCGGCTACCTGACACTGCTCGGTCTGGGCACCCAGCCGGAGGCCTGGGCCCTGGGCCTGGCGGCCGTCCCCGTCGCGGACTACGTCACCGCCTACCACGACGAGATGGAGGCGCTGAAGGCCATGGACCGCACCCTCCTGGGCGGGACCCCGGAGGAAGTACCGGAGCGGTTCGCGGCCTCCTCCCCGCTGACCTACGTGGACCAGGTGCGCGCACCGGTCTACATCTCGGCCGGCGTGAACGACCCGCGCTGCCCGATCCGGCAGGTGGAGAACTACGTCCAGCGGCTGGCCGACCGGGGAGCACCGCACGAGGTGTACCGCTACGACGCGGGGCACGGCTCCCTGGTCGTGGAGGAGCGCATCAAGCAGCTGCGGCTGGAGATCGACTTCGCCGAGCGGCACCTGAAGACCCGGACCAACGGCGGCTGAAGGTCGGGAACGGCAGCTGAGGGCCGGGCGCAACCCGGATCGCTGGGAGCGGGCCTGACGGGCTGGGGGCAGTACCTGACCAGGCCCCCGGCCACAGGCTCCGGTCGGACGGGCTTCAGGACCGGCCGGCCGGGTCCGACTCCGGCACCGCGCGCCCGGAACCGGTGTCAGCCGGTCCGCTCACCGGAGCCCGGCCAGGAGCACGTTCCGTCGGCTCGGCGGGGTTCGTCCGCGCGGCGGCGCCGGGCTGCTCCGACCGTCCGCCCTCTGCCGCCCCCTCTTCCGGCGCCTCTGCCGGTCCCTCTACCGGCTCTTCGGCTCGTCCCGCCTGGTCGGCTCCCGTCTGCTCGGCCTGTTCCGGCAGCAGGCCCAGGGCCAGATCGCGCTCCGCTTCCGCCTCCCGGCGCAGCAGGCGGAACCACATGAAGACCACGAACCCGGCAAAGACGAACCACTCACCCGTGTAACCGAGGTTCTGGAACGCCTTGAGGTCCAGGCCGCTCCCCTGCGGGGCAGTCGGGGGCACCGGCCGCAGCGCGCCCTGCGCTCCGGCCCCGGGGAGCGTGATCCAGGCGTCGTAGACCCCGTACGGCACCACGTTCACCAGCGACGCCGCGCTGATCATGCCGAGTTGCCCCCGGGGAAGCCCTCCGGACCGCGCCCCGTCGCTGCTCTGCGTCTCCGAGGCCTGCAGCGACCCGGTCACGGTGACCTCGCCGCGCGGCGGCTCGGGAACATCGGCCCGGTCGGCGTCGCCGGGCAGCCAGCCGCGGACGACGGGCAGCGCGTCGCCGCCCTCGGTACGCAGCAGGGTGAGGACGTAGAAGCCGTTCCGGTCGCCCAAGCGGCGGTCGGGGACGAGCAGTTGGGTGTCGTAGCGGCCGGTCGCGGTGGCGCGCCGGCCCGACGTCTCCTTGGTCACCGGCAGCAGGTCGGCCAGCGGCGCCGCCGCCGCCTCGGCATGGGCGTCCGCGTCCCGCTGCTGCTCCTGATGGGACTCCACGCGCGTCTCGAAGCGGCCCAGCTGCCAGCTGCCCATGAAGAGGCAGAACGGCACGCCGAGCGCGACGAAGAGGTTGATTCCCCACCAGCGGGGCGTCAGCAGGAACCGGTACACACCACCACGGTACGGGCCACAGCCGGGGCCCCCGCCCCCGGGGTCACCGCCTCCCCCGCCCACCGGTGTCCGGACGAGCCCGGGCCCGGGGCAGGCATCACGCGCCCGGACCCGGGGGCTGGCCTCCGGACAGCCGGGCGCCCGGACGGACAGACCCGACGGACAGCCCGGATGGACAGGATCGATGGACAAGCCGGACGGAGAAGGCCCCGGCAGCCACTCGAGCGGTCACCCGATCGATCACCCAAGAAGCCGTTCAGCTGCCGTCTCAGCAGCCGTTCCAGCAGGCGCTCAGGCGGTCGCCAGTGCCCCCGTGCGGTAGATCGTCCCCGCGCACGCGTTGGTGATGGTGGCGTCGGCGGCGCTGGGCGCACCGGCCTGCGGGGTGTGACTGAGTGCCACGCTGCCCGCGGGCGGAGTGCCCTGGTCGCCCTCGGCCGTCTCGGCCACCGTCGCGCCGTCCGGTTCACCCGCGGCGCCCGAGCTGCCCGGGTCCGGCGTCGAACCGGGGTTGGGGCAGCCACCCGCACCTCCCTCGGCCGGGACCCAGGCGAACTTCACCTGATAGGCGACCCCCGGCTGGAGGATCACCGTCTGAGGCTGGGTGGCCGGGTCGGGCAGAGCGGTGGCCGGGTCGCCCGCGGTGTGGTCCACCACGGAGATCCGGGTGCCGTCGGCGCCGCCCTGCGCGGTCGCGAAGACCTGTCCGCCACCGTCGACGGTGCAGGCCGCGTCGGAGACGTTGGTGACCTGGAAGGAGCCGTACACGGTGCTCGAACCGTCGAGCGTGGCGGGTGTGGCGACACCACCGCTGAGCTGGTCCCGGGTGCAGGTCGGCGAGGTGGCGGCCATGGTCTCGGACGGGCCCTCCCCGCCACCGACCGCGCCACCGCCCGGCTGCTCCGTCGCGTCGCCCTTTTCGCTGTCCCGGTCGCGCTTGCCGCCCTCGGTCTCCTTGTCGGACGGCTCCTTCTCCTTCTCGCCGTCCTCGGTTTCGGCGGCGGTGCCACCGGATCCGCCCTGAGTCCGTTCGCTGTGCCCGGCGTTGGCCGGGTGCGCCTCCGTCACCCCCGCGTCGCGGGCGACGTGCACCAGCGCGGGCACGGCGCTGCCGACCAGCAGCACTGCGGCCGCCGCGCCGACCAGCGCCTGCCGCTTGCGGGCACGGCGCGCCGGGACGGCGTGCCGGAGATGGTCGAGGGCGTGCGGCGCCGGCTCGATGTCGTCGACGGCGGTGTGCAGCAGCGCCCGGAGGGCCTGCTCGTCCAGGCCGGGTCCGTTCACATCCCGCGGCACCTCGGAATCCGCATTCCGCGGCCCCTCGGAACCGGCGGAGCCACGGACCGCCCCGAGCAGAGCCGTCACCCCGGCCTCGGAGGCGTGCGCCACGGAATCGGAGGCGTGCGCCACGGGATCGGGGGCGTGCGCCACGGAATCGCGCTCGGAACCGTCCGCCGCGGCATCCGCCTCGGAGCCATCCGCCTCGGAGCCATCCGTCTCGGAGCCATCCGTCACGGAATCGATCTCGGAGGCATCCGTCACTGCATCAGCCCCGGATCCGTCCGTCACGGAATCGGCCTCGGAGGTATCCGTCACCGCGCCGGCCTCTGAACCGTCCACCGCGCAACCGGCCTCGGAGGCATCAGTCGCGCTGTCGTCGGCCCGGGAACCGCTCTCCTCGGGGCCATCGGACGCATCCAGCCCCTCGACGGCCCCGGGTTCTCTCTGCGGCCCGTGCTGCTGCCCGCTCATGCCGGGTCCTCCATGGCGACGCGGAGCGCCGCGATGCCCCGCGAGCCGTACGCCTTGACCGAACCCAGCGATATCCCGAGCGTCTCAGCCACCTGGGCCTCGGTCATGTCGGCGAAGTAGCGCAGCACGAGGACCTCGCGCTGCCGGCGCTGCAGTCCGCGCATCGCCTTGATCAATTGGTCGCGCTCCAGCTGTTCGTACGCCCCCTCCTCGGCGCTCGCCATGTCGGGCATCGGCTTGGACAGCAGCTTCAGCCCGAGGATGCGGCGGCGCAGCGCGGAGCGGGACAGGTTGACGACCGTCTGCCTGAGGTAGGCGAGAGTCTTCTCCGGGTCGCGGACCCTACTACGCGCGGAATGCACGCGTATGAACGCCTCCTGCACGACGTCCTCGCACGAGGCCGTGTCGTCGAGGAGGAGGGCGGCGAGACCGAGCAGGGACCGGTAGTGGGCACGGTAGGTCTCGGTGAGGTGATCGACTGTGGTACCCGCGGTCATCGCCTCGTCAGCGCCCTCGCGCTGCGACGGTACGTGGGTGGTCTGCGCAGCGGGCATGGGCGCGATCACCGGCATTCCACCGGTCGCGCGAGGACGGAGCGGTCGCAGGACCGCCGTGCCGCCCCCATGGGGCGCTGCCATGCCGAGTACTTCTGCCACGCTTGTTGGACACGCTTCCCCCCCTGAGGGTTGTACGCGTGAGCCACCGCTTTCGACAAAGCACTACATGCCCTCATGCGCACCGTTCTTCCCAAATGCCCCAAATAATTCAGCGACTCCGAGCGACGGCAACAAAGACGCTCCCCACCCACCGCCGGTTGCAGTGAGTGGGGAGCGAATAGTCGAACAGATCGTCAGCCCAGTTCAAGGGTACGGACCAACGACTTGATCACATAACCTTCACAGACTGTCGGGGAGTCACCCGTCACGGGGCTACGCGGAAGTGAGCTCCGCGGCGACGACCTCGGCGATCTGAGCGGTGTTCAGCGCGGCTCCCTTGCGGAGGTTGTCACCGCACACGAAGAGCTCCAGCGCCTGCGGGTCGTCCAGGGAGCGCCGCACCCGGCCCACCCAGGTCGGGTCGGTGCCCACGACGTCTGCCGGGGTCGGGAACTCGCCCTGCGCCGGGTTGTCGCACAGCACCACACCGGGCGCGCCGCTCAGGATCTCGTGCGCCTTGGCGACCGAGACCTCGCTCTCGAACCGCGCGTGCACGGTCAGCGAGTGCGTGGTGACCACCGGGACGCGGACACAGGTCGCCGTGACCCGCAGGTCGGGCAGGCCCAGGATCTTCCGCGACTCGTTGCGGACCTTGAGCTCCTCGGAGGTCCAGCCGTCGTCCTTCAGCGAACCGGCGAACGGCACCACGTTGAGCGCGATCGGCGCCGGGTACGGGCCGAACTCGCCCACCGCGCGGCGCACATCGCCGGGCTGGGTGCCCAGGTCCGTGCCGGTCACCTTGGCGAGCTGGTCCCGGAGGGTGTCGACGCCTTCCTTGCCCGAGCCGGAAACGGCCTGGTAGGAGGAGACGATCAGTTCGGACAGGCCCCACTCGGAGTGCAGTGCGCCCATCGCGACGATCATCGACAGGGTGGTGCAGTTGGGGTTCGCGATGATGCCCTTCGGGCGGACCCGCGCGGCGCGGGCGTTCACCTCGGGGACCACCAGCGGGACGTCCGGGTCCATCCGGAAGGCGCCGGAGTTGTCGACGGCGACCGCGCCCTTGGCGGCGGCGATCGGCGCCCACTCGGCCGAGACCTCGTCCGGCACGTCGAACATCGCGACGTCGACGCCCTCGAACGCCTCCTCGCTCAGCGCGACGACCTCGACCTCCTCACCGCGGACGACGAGCTTCTTGCCCGCCGAGCGCGGTGAGGCGATGAGGCGGATCTCGCCCCAGATGTCGGCACGCTCCGAGAGAATGCCGAGCATCACGGTGCCGACGGCGCCGGTGGCGCCGACGACAGCCAGGGTGGGCTTGCGCCCGGGGGCGGAAGTCATCGCCCGGTACCTCCGTAGACGACGGCCTCGTCGCTCTCGCTGTCGAGGCCGAAGGCGGTGTGCACCGCGCGCACGGCCTCGTTGACGTCGTCGGCACGGGTGACGACGGAGATACGGATCTCCGAGGTGGAGATCAGCTCGATGTTGACCCCGGCGTTGGACAGGGCCTCGAAGAAGCCGGCGGTGACGCCCGGGTTGGTCTTCATGCCCGCGCCGACCAGCGAGATCTTGGCGATCTGGTCGTCGTAGCGCAGGGACTCGAACCCTATGGCGTTCTTCGTCCGCTCCAGAGCCGTGATGGCCTTGCGGCCCTCGGTCTTCGGCAGGGTGAAGGAGATGTCGGTCAGACCGGTCGACGCGGCCGAGACGTTCTGCACCACCATGTCGATGTTGATCTCGGCGTCCGCGATCGCACGGAAGATCGTCGCGGCCTCGCCCGGCTTGTCCGGCACCCCGACGACCGTGACCTTGGCCTCGGACGTGTCGTGGGCAACCCCCGAAATGATCGCCTGCTCCATCGGCTGGTCGTCCCCTCGCGGTTCGTTGCTGACCCACGTGCCCCGGAGGCCGGAGAACGACGACCGGACGTGGATCGGAATGTTGTAACGGCGTGCGTACTCGACGCACCGGTGCAGCAGCACCTTGGACCCGGAGCTGGCCAGCTCCAGCATGTCCTCGAACGAGATCCAATCGATCTTGCGGGCCTTCTTGACCACCCGCGGATCGGCGGTGAACACACCGTCGACATCGGTGTAGATCTCACAGACCTCGGCGTTCAGCGCGGCGGCCAGTGCCACCGCGGTGGTGTCCGAGCCGCCCCGGCCCAGGGTGGTGATGTCCTTCTTGTCCTGGGACACACCCTGGAAACCGGCGACGATGGCGATGTTGCCCTCGTCGACCGACTGCTGAATACGGCCCGGCGTGACGTCGATGATCCGCGCTTTGTTGTGGACCGAGTCGGTGATGACGCCGGCCTGGCTGCCGGTGAACGACTGGGCCTCGTGACCCAGGTTTTTGATCGCCATCGCCAGCAGCGCCATGGAGATTCGCTCTCCGGCGGTCAGCAGCATGTCGAACTCTCGTCCGGCAGGGATCGGGGATACCTGCGCAGCGAGATCGATCAGCTCGTCCGTCGTGTCACCCATCGCCGAAACCACGACGACCACCTGGTGGCCGCTCCTCTTGGCTTCGACGATTCGCTTGGCGACGCGCTTGATGCCTTCGGCATCCGCAACGGAGGAGCCGCCGTACTTCTGCACGACAAGGCCCACGTGCGCTCCTCGCAACTCTTGTCTTCCGGGGACCCCGAATCAGGATCCTTCGGTCGGCTCAGTCTATCGAGCAGGGAAAAAGAGCCACCCTGGTATCGCATGGTGAGACCCAAGGTTCACCACGTGATCACAGGCGCGCTGCCTTTCCGAGCCCGCTCCGGCAAGGCCCCTGCCCGCTGGAGGGCAGAGCACACGGAAACGTAACCCAGTTCACACGGCGGTGTGCCGTGAGCGCGCGCATACGGGGTACCCGGCGGCCTCGGACCGGCTCCCGCGGCGGAAGGCCCGGTACGGGGCTCAGCTGCGGACCGGACGGACGCCCAGCGGGGCGGCGATCTCCTGGGCCATCACCCGGCCCGCCTCCTCCTCCAGCGACACATCGGCCACCGCGACAGTGTCCGTGTCCAGCCCGTCCAGCTCGTCGAGCGGGCTCTCGGTGCGGATGTGGGCGAGCAGCGACTGCAGGGCGCGGAGCGCCGCGGAGGCGGTCGGCCCCCAGTTGGAGAAGTACGAGAACTGCCACCACCACAGCGCCTCGGTCACCCGGCCCGCCCGGTAGTGGGCCATGCCGTGCCGCAGGTCGGTGATGATGTCGGCGAGGTCGTCGGAGATCCGGCAGGCCACCGGCTCGCTGCGGGGCACGTACGGGTCGAAGACCTCGGAGTAGACGTCCGCCGGGTCCAGCAGCAGGGCGAAGCGTTCCCGCAGCTCGTCGACGTCGTCCGGCTCCGGGCCGGCGTCCGTCTCGTACCGCTCGTCCGGGACGATGTCCTCGTGCGCCCCCAGCCGGCCGCCCGCCAGGAGCAGCTGGGAGACCTCCAGCAGGAGATACGGGATCGCGCTGCCCGGCTCGTCGCCCTTCGCCACTTCCGTGACCGCGACGATGAAGCTCTCGACCTGGTCGGCGATCTGGACGGCGAAGTCGTCCGGGTCCTGCTTGCTGTCGTGGAGCGTGGCGTCAGACATCGAGAAGTCGTCTCCCTTCGAAGGCACGCCCCAGCGTGACCTCGTCGGCGTACTCCAGGTCTCCCCCGACGGGGAGCCCGCTGGCCAGTCGCGTGACCTTCAGGCCCATGGGCTTGACCATGCGGGCGAGGTAGGTGGCGGTCGCCTCCCCCTCGAGATTCGGGTCGGTGGCCAGGATCAGCTCGGTGACGACACCGTCGGCGAGCCTGGCCAGCAGTTCCCGGATCCGCAGGTCGTCCGGGCCCACGCCCTCGATGGGGCTGATCGCCCCGCCGAGCACGTGATAGCGGCCGCGGAACTCACGGGTCCGCTCAATCGCGACGACGTCCTTCGGCTCCTCCACGACGCAGATGACCGCCCGGTCCCGGCGCGGGTCCTGGCAGACCCGGCACTGCTCCTCCTGCGCGACGTTCCCGCAGACGGAACAGAACCGGACCTTGGCCTTGACCTCGGTCAGTGCGTGGGCGAGCCGACGGACGTCGGCCGGCTCGGCCTGGAGGACGTGGAAGGCGATCCGCTGCGCGCTCTTGGGACCGACGCCGGGCAGCCTGCCCAACTCGTCGATGAGGTCCTGGACCACGCCTTCGTACACGGAACGCCGTCTCCTTCTTCTTTCCTGGTGCGTACGCTAGTTGATCCGTTCTAAGGTCCGGATCAGAACCGGCTCACCGGCCGGTTCCGATTCCGGTTCCGGGCGAACGGACCGGGCACGGCCACGAACCGCGCCGCTCCGGCCGGAGCCGGGTCAGCCGGGTCAGAAAGGCATCCCCGGCATGCCGCCGAGGCCCTGCGCGAGCGGCCCCAGTTTCTGCTGCTGGAGCTCCTGCGCGGCGTTGTTGGCATCGCGGACGGCCGCGAGAACCAGATCCGCGAGGGTCTCCGTGTCCTCAGGATCCACGGCCTTCGGGTCGATGACCAGGCCCTGGAGCTCACCGGCTCCGGTGACCGTGGCCTTGACGAGCCCGCCGCCCGCGGAACCCTCGACAGGGGTCTCGGCCAGCTCCTGCTGGGCCGCGGCGAGGTCCTGCTGCATCTTCTGGGCCTGCTGAAGCAGCTGCTGCATATCGGGCTGCTGACCACCGGGAATCACGGCTTGCTCCTGGCACTCGACGACGTTTGTTCCAGTAGCCCGAGCCTACGTGCTCACCGGGCCCCGCGCCCTACGCCGTACGAAGACGCCTGGTGCGGGGGCGGTACGGGGGCTGGGCCTCCGGTGCGGGGTGCGGGCCGCCGGTGCGCGGGCCGGGCGGCCGGGCGGGGTGCGGGGGCCGGGCCGCGGGCAGTGCCGGAGCCGGGCCTCCGGCAGGCGGCCGAGCCGGTCCCCCGTCGAGGCAGGGCGGGCCCGTGCTGGGGCGGGGCGGGCGGCCGGTGGGTGGCGGAGCCGATCCGTCGCCGGGTGCGGGGCGGGCCCGTACCGGGTGACGGAGTCTGGCGGCCGGTGGGTGGCGTCCCCGCCGGGCCGCCTCCCGACGGCCCCAGCAGGCGGGGCGCGCCACGCCACGCGAGGCGCTGCCCATGGCACTGCTCACTCATGGCGCTCACGGCGCAACTCACGGCGCTACTCGTGGCTACTCATGGCGCTACTCGTGGCTGAATTCCTCGACCACGGTCGCGCCGAGCTCGCGGACGATCAGGTCGTGGCCGCTGAGCGCCGACTCGTCGAGGTCCGGGTCGTCCGCCTCCGGGAGGTCGTCCTCCAGGGAGACCGGCGGGCGCTCCGGGGTCCCGTAGGCACCCGCCTCGGGGCGCGGCCGCGGATCCGGTGCGGGTGCCGCCGGGGGCGAGGCGGCCTCCGGCGCAGGCGCCGCCGGGCGAACGGGCTGCTGGGGGGCCGGCGCCGGGGCGGCCGGGCGCGGTGCCCCGCCGCCACCGCCGAAGCCGGGACCGGGCCCCTGCCCCGGGCCCGCGGAGCCGCCACCCTGGGAACCGCCGCCACCGGACGGATCGACGATCGCCTCGACCCGCCACTGCAAGCCGAGCGACTCGCTCAGCGCCTGCCGCAGCACGTCCTCACTGCCACCACTGACGAAGCTGTCCCTGGCGCCCGCGTTGGAGAAGGCGAGCTGGAGCGTGGTGCCGTCGAAGCCCGCGACCTGGGCGTTCTGGCTCAGCAGGATCCAGGTGAAGCGGCGCCGGTTCTTCACCGCCTCGAGAATGTCCGGCCACATCTGACGGACCTGGACGGCGCCCTGCGCCGCCGACGGCGCCACGGAGCCACCCGACGGCGTGGGAGCACTCGACGGCGCGGGGCCGCTCGGCGCCGGAGCCGCCGGAGCCTGGGCCGGGCCCCCGCCCTGCCCGGGCGTACCCGCCGTGGGCCAGCCGCCGGGCCTGCGCCCCGCCCCGCCGGTCGCGCCGGACGCGTCGGAGGAGGCAGACGAGGCGGCCGTCGGCCAGGCGCCCGGGCGCTGCTGCGCCGCCGCACCCTCGCCGGCCGCGCCGTTCTCCGCGGCATCGATCACGACGAACTGGTCCCCGTACTCCCGGTGCTCCCGGTGCGCCCGGGCCTTGGCCGTCGT